>DATAUQ010000001.1:0-7675 GCA_036268155.1 Verrucomicrobiia bacterium
GACCTTGCCGAGCACCTCGCGGCGATGCGTGCTGGCGAGCAATTGCGGCAGCGTGGCCTTGACGCGATTGCCCAGATCAATGTCCACGCCGGCGGCGGCGTAAGCTTTTTGTTTCATGCGGCGGAAAGTAAAACTGTAAAATGCAGTGCGGGCGAGAAAATTTCTAGGAAGAACGGAAACAAAAGTGGGCGCACCGCAAAAGGACGAAAATAATTTACTTCTGTACCGACCAATGTACATTTATCGGATGATTGGTCAATTTTTCACCCCTGAAATGGTTGTGCAATCTATGTTTCGATTGGCCGGGGCTCGTTCTGGCCAAAAAGTAATTGACCCAAGTTGCGGTGATGGAGTCTTTGTCCGCAACGCGCCTCAAAACTGCGAGACTTTTGGTTGTGAGATTGATCCACAATATAGCGGCATCGTCAGCCCACTTTTGAAAAGGGATCATTTCATTGCTAGTGATGCAATGACTGGTCTGTTGCCATTGTGGGGGACATTTGATTTGGCAATTGGTAATCCGCCGTTCAGTGCGCAGGCAAACTTGGAAAAGCGCCCGCAAATTCTTCAAGGATTTGATTTTGGTTTTGGCCGCACATCACAATGCTTGGAAATTTTATTTCTCGAATTATTTTTGAAGTTGGTCAAAGCGCGTGGGCATATCGCAATTATTTTGCCGGATGGCCCGTTAAGCAACAGGCCGTTCAAATATGTCCGCGATTGGTTGCTGTGCCGGACGCACGTTGAAGCCATTGTTAGTTTGCCGCGTGGTATTTTCACGAAAACCTCCGCCAAGACAAACATTTTGATCGCCCAAAAACTTTCTCCGTCTCACCAATCCTATCGCGAGCCAACCTCCCTGCTTGTTTGCAATGAGATGAATGAACTGAAGCCTTTAGCTTTGGCGGACTGGCAAGATATGGATGACCGTTGGCAAAAAGTTGTTCTGGCGGATGAATCAGATTGGCGCCCCGAAGCTCATCATTCCAAAACGCGAGTGACTTTTTCCGACAGCGTGAAGTTGGGTGATGTTTTTCGACTTCGCACCGGTTTCGCTTTGTATGGCAAGCAACGCGAATTGCTCAATTCGCCGGGTCATGACGGAGTTTTATTGATTCGGGCAAAAAATATGGCTCCAGAAGGTGGATTGCGCTTGACCCAAAATTGTGGATACATCAATCGTTACGGCGACGCTTTTTGTGAGGAGTCGGCGGTTCAGCCGGGCGAAATTCTATTCGTCCGTGTAGGTGCTGGCTGCTATGGCCGGACAGCCTTGATGCCTTTTGGTCTCGAAGCACAAGCTGATGATTGGATTCATATTCTTACGCCAACTGCCAATGTAGATTGCGAGGGACTCATTGCGTGGTTTAACGGTGAAGATGGTCGTAACCAAATCCGTCGTTTGGCAAAAGGCGTTGGCACGTTGAGCATTTCCAAATCGTCCCTGGTCGAGATGCGAATTCCCAAACAATTTGTCCGCACAAATAATTTGTCACTTGTTGAAGAACCGGCAACTTACGGAGTCAAACTGCGCCGAAGCGTGCCTGTCCGGGCAAGAAAGGTCGAAAGGGCTGTTCCCAAAGCACAGGCGCGTCTTCTTTATCGCGATTGATATTTGGAGTCAGATAATTGAAGAATTTTTCTTGAGTCAAACTGCATTGGAGTCGCCGTTGAGTTTTTGAATCAATCTTCGGATTTACACGGAAAATCGAATCGCTGAAAGGGGATGTCGTGACCGTGCGTTGCGCCAATAGGCGTGCTTCTCTATAACTGTGGGTTCGATCTTTTATCTGCTGATCCAGTTTTTCCAAATCTGCAAATTTGATTGGCTTCCAAAGTGAACTCCACAATGTAGGCACAATTACGACCAGCACGATTTTAACTATTCGCTTACGCAGGCCGTCTTGTTCCCAAAATCCAACTATCAAAGTGAATTTGTGATCAATTTCAAATTGACGCCGAGCATCACCAAAGCCGATGGCGGAGTTCCATTTTGCTGTCTTGATTGAAACAGGTCCTCCGCCTGGTTCGGGATTTAGTGAAGCTGGCAAATCCCATTTTTCAGTGTAGTTGCCGGGTGAATGACTTTTATTTGGATTGAGATGTTTTATAAGTTCTACACACCATTCTTGAAATGCAAAGCCGTGTTGTTGTTCTTCAACCATATGAATTTAATGCCAGTTATTTCACAAACGGCAACTCCGCAATTTTCACCGGGCTTTCGCCCGCCGCCGTCCGCAACGTCAGTTCATTTCCAATCTGATTCGCTTCGCGGCGCACGTAGCCGAGCGCGATGTTCGCGTTGAGCGTCGGCGATTTTACTGCGCTGGTCACATAGCCGACTTCCTTACCCGCGTGAAACAGTTTGTCGCCGCGCACGGCCAGGGCGGATAAATCATTGGCTAGGTGCAGGCCGCGCAATTCCTTGTTCACATGGCCGACGCTGTGGATGCGGTTGATGACTTCCTGCCCGATATAGCAGCCTTTGTTGTAAACGATGGCGCGGCTCTCGATGCCGCATTCGAGCGGGATGTTCGTCTCGTCCATGTCCACACCGAATCGCGGGATGCCAGCCTTGATACGTGCGGTCTCGAATGCCGTCCAGCCACAAGCGCGTCCGCCGATTTGTTTTGCGGCAGCAATCAATTTGTCCGCCACCGCGCCGAGGGAATTGTTCGGGATGAACAAATCGAAGCCAAAATTGGTAGGGCGCGTCACTCCGTGCGCGCCGACGGCGGGCAGGGGACTGCCCGCCCTACCTTGCGTTCCGTCCAGTCGCGGATTGTTTGCGAGATAAATTTCACCGAGCGTAGCATCGGAAATTTTAATCGAACCAAGTTGTTGCGTTGGAATTTCGGGAAATAAATTTAATGCGCGAACTGCTTCTTGTGCTTTCAATCCTTGCACGCTCAACAAACCATAATGCGCTGCGACGTCCACGATTTGCACATCATCGGCAACGATGAATTTTTCCAGTCGCTTGGCAATCTTTTCTGTTAGTCCCGGTTCAAAATCCAAAAGCAATTCATCCGCGAGCGCAAAAATGTTCAGGTCGCTTTCCATTTTGCCCTTGGCCGTTGTGATCACGGCGTAGCAACCCTCGCCGGTGCGGAGTTTTTTTACGTCGTTTGTCACTTGCCCGTGCAGAAAGCGCACACGATCCGCGCCGGTCAAACAAATGCGCGAACGAAAACTTAAATCAATCACGCCAGCCGTCTCTCGCAGCGCGGCGTGTTCGGCCAACCAGTCGCCGTAATCACTCACGATTTCCGCGCCGTTTAGCTCTCCGAATCGCGCGTTCAGGCCGTGATGAAATTCGTGCAGCATCAATGGATTCATTCGTGGGAAAATAATGTCACCGTTTTGTCACGGTGCAAAATGGAATCGCATTGCGCTCGCACCGACTTGGTAGCAAATTATCGGCATGAATTTGGACGCGCAATATTCCGAACTGACTCTCAAGACCAAGGCCAAGCTCGTGCTCGTCGTGCTCGACGGCCTCGGCGACATCGCGACGCGCGAACAAAATTATCTCACGCCGCTCGAAGCCGCGACGACGCCGAACCTCGACGCCATCGCAAAAAATTCCGCGCAAGGCCGCATGATTCCCGTCGCGCCCGGCATCACGCCCGGCAGCGGGCCGGGACATCTTGGGCTTTTCGGCTATGACCCACTGGAATTTCAAGTCGGCCGCGGCGTGATTGAAGCACTCGGTTTGGGAATGGAATTGAAGGCCGGCGACGTCGCCGCGCGCGCGAATTTTTGCACGCTCGATAAAAATGGAATTGTCACCGACCGTCGCGCCGGAAGGATTCCCACGGCCACTTGCGAAAAACTGTGCGCGTTGCTGTCGTCCCAAATTAAAAAAATCGGCGATGTGGAAGTCATCATCAAGCCGGGATTGGAGCATCGTTTCGCCATGATTTTTCGCGGCAAAGGTTTGGAAGGCCCGCTCACCGACGCCGATCCGAATCGCGAAGGCTTCAAGATTCCCGAGGTCAAACCGCGCGACGAAAATAATCCCGGCCAGAAAAAAATGGCCGCGCTTATCTCCGAATTTTACAAAATTGCATCGCCGGTTTTGGCGAAAGAACATCCGGCGAACGGATTTCTCATGCGCGGCATCGCGCACCAGCCGCACATTCCACTTTTTGAAGAGCGTTACAAGTTGAAACCCGCGTGCCTCGCGGTTTATCCGATGTATAAAGGCCTCGCGCAACTCGTCGGCATGAAAAAAATCGAGGTGCAGACGATCCAGGAACAATTCGAGACGTATCTGAAGGAATATAATAATTACGATTTCTTTTTCATCCATTACAAATACACGGACAAATACGGCGAGGACGGAAATTTCGCCGCGAAGAAAAAAGCGATTGAAGAATTTGATGCCGCACTGCCGATTCTACTGAATAAAAGGCCGGACGTTTTGGTTGTGACCGGCGACCATTCGACACCGTGTGCGCTGAAAGGACATTCATGGCATCCGCAGCCAGTGTTGTTGCATTCGGCGGCGAGCGGCTCGGACAAATTGGAGCGCTTCACGGAAACGGGCGCGAACTCCGGTTCGCTCGGCGTGTTCAAATCCAAGTTTCTGATTCGCCTGATGCAGGCCAATGCGAAAATGTTCGACAAATTCGGCGCATAATTTTTCGGCCATGAATCTGCCGAACAAATTGACAATGTCGCGTTTCGTGTTGACAGTGCTTTTTCTCTGGGTGCTGTTCTGGCCGTGGCAAATCCCATTGCGAAACACGCTGGCGCTGCTTTTTTTCTGCGTGGCCGGCTTCACGGATTTTCTGGATGGAAAAATCGCGCGTAGCCGCGGACTCATCACCAACTTCGGCATTTTGATGGATCCGCTTGCCGATAAAATCATGACCTGCTCCGCGTTTGTCGCGTTCGTCGAAAGCACACATTTGCATCCCGACGCGCCGGTCAAAGTCGCCGCGTGGATGGTCATCATCATCGTCGCGCGCGAGCTGACCATCACCGGATTACGATTATTGGCGGCATCAAAAGGAGTGGTTTTGTCGGCGGAACGATTTGGAAAACATAAAACCATTTCGCAAATAGTCGCCATCATCGCGCTGCTGGTGATTGACGCCAAAAATGAATGGCCGTCCTGGTTGCAAAAAATTTTCCAGGGCTGGTCGGTGACTTTCACCAAAATCGCACTGTGGCTGACGGTCGTGCTGACGGCCGTGTCCGGCCTGATTTATCTTTGGCGCAACCGCGAGATTTATTTGAGCGACGTTTGAAGCGGTGAAGAATTATTTCTTCGGCAGCGGCAATGTGTCGTCGGAATTGGAGGATTGATAAACGGCGGGTGGCAGGTTGGCCAGCGGATCGCTTTTCTTGCCATGCCTCAAGACGGCGTTGACCACCGCGATGATGAAAATAATTCCGAAAATTACGACGACGGCGAAAACCATTTTGAGATTCAGCTTTGCGAGCAGGAACATCACGCGGTCGAGCGGCTTGTTGGTTTCCTCGGTGAACGGCGGCGGCTCGCTGAATTTTTCCGTGGCCTTCAATTCTGCGTCGAGCGCGGCCATGATCTGCGGGATGTCGAGCTTGAGCCGCGCGGCGTAATTCTTCACCGAGCCACGAATGTAGATCGGCGCGGAGAACATGCTGAAGTCCCCGTTTTCGAGCGCGTAAATATGGTCCGTGCGGATCTTCGTCGCGTCGGCGACCTGTTGCACGGAGAGCTTTTGCGCCTCGCGCGCGGCGCGGAGTTGTTCGGCAACCGTTGACATTTATCCTATTTAGCGTGTTTGAAAGCCGGTTGGCAACCTTGGAAAAAATGTTTGTTCAATCGCGGGTGCAAAGATAGATGCGAAAACGGGTCATGGGATGGCCGTGATGTTGCGCCCAGAAATCGTCCACGAGTTCAATTTTGCCAAACCCATCCTGCAAAGTTTTCGGCGGCACGTCTTTTGTGGAGTCGGTCACAAACAGGGCGCGTGTGTCGGGCTGGAGCTGGTAGCCGGGCCAGAGCGTGAATTGCGAGGCGCCGTATTTTTCCGGCGGCAGATAAGTGGTCGGCTGGTCGGGCAGATAAAACGCCATCATGCTCGCCTGCGAATAGTGGTTCGCGATCAGCAAGCTGGTGCCATATTTTTCGCGCGCCTGTTGCACGTGCGCAGCGAAATCTGTCCAGCCCTGCGCGCGTCGCAACGGGTCAGATATGGGTCGCCAATGCCAGTGGTTGGTAATGCGATTTAATACAACCATGACAGGTTCTGTATTATGCATCACCACGGTCATCAGCAACGCGATGGCAAAGGCCGCGCCGACGCCCCAACGCCACGCTGGATGCCGTGCCACGACTTCGCGCCAGTAAGCGACGGTGAAAATAATTCCCGTGACCAGCGCCGGAGCCGCCCAATTTTCCTTGCCCGCGCTGTTCAGGCTGAAAAACATGAACAGCCCGTAGACCGGCAGAAACTGACTCAACAAAAAGCGCACGCGCAAATCCGTATGCCGCTGGAAGAGGAGCGCGCCGGCGGCCGTGAAGATGCCCGCCATGATCAATGGCGACATCACGCCGAATTGTCCGCCGATAAATTTAAGCAATTGGCCCGGATGGATTTGAAACGTGTTCGTCACGCCGCTGCGCGAATGCAGCGCGATGGCGTGAACCCAGCCGGTCTGGATGTTCCACCAAAGAATCGGCAGGATGCACAGACCAAACGCCACGCCCAACACCAATATTTTCCGGCTGAAGAGCAGCGGACGATGTTCCTTCGACCACAGCAGAAAAAATCCGATGCAGCCGAGTTGCACGCCGTTCGTGAACTTGGCGAGAAAGCCCGCGCCGATGGCCAGCCCCAGCCAGAACCAATCGCTGATTTTGTCGCGGTGCAATGCCTTCCAGAAAATCACAATTGCCAGCGCCCAGAAAAAAACACTCAACGAATCAATCGTCATCAGGATCGAACCCACCGCCATCAGCGGTATCACCGAGGCCAGCACCACGCACCAAAGCGCCACGCGGTCGTCATACAAACGTCGCGCCAGCAGAAAGATCAGCGCGCCGGTGGCCGTGCTCAAAAACACCGCGAAGAAACGGATGCCGAAGACCGTGTTGCCGAACAATTTTGTGCCGAGCGCGATTGTCCACGCGATGCCCGGCCCCTTGTCCCGATACGACGCGGCCAGATGTTTCGACCAAAGCCAGTAATAAGCCTCGTCCGGCACCAGTTGCATCTGCGTGATGAACCACAGGCGATAACAGGTGAGGGCGAACAGCAGAAAAATCGCGAGCCGCAGCGGGCTGGTCTGGCGCAGGAAAGAAAGCATTTTAATTTATTAAACCGCCTGCTGGTTGCCCCCGTCCGCGCCGCCACCGTCGAGGTCAATCAGGATTTCGCGCGGCTCGGCGCCTTTGCTTTCGCCGACGATGCCGCGATTTTCCAGTTCGTCCATGATGCGCGCCGCGCGGCCGTAGCCAAGGCGCAGGCGGCGTTGCAACAGCGAGACGCTCGCCTTCTGTTCGCTGCGGATGACTTCGATGCATTGCTGGATGATTTCCTCGTCCTCGTCAATGCCGCTCTCGTCGCCAAACGCGGCGGCGGGTTTGGAAAGTTGCTTGTGGATTTCGACTTCGTAACTCGGCTTGCCCTGTTTGGCAATGAAGGTGATGACGCTCTCAATTTCGTGGTCAGTGATG
>DATAUQ010000002.1:0-8135 GCA_036268155.1 Verrucomicrobiia bacterium
CGATTGAAACGCCGAAAAATTGCCATGACCGGCGGCGTCATTTTGATTTTTCTTTATCTAGTTTCGTTGTTCGCAGGTTTCATCGCGCCGTTGAGCTACGACGATTTGGACACAAACAACTCCTTTCATAAACCGGTCTGGCCAAAATTATCCGGCTTTCATTTTGTCGTGGCGCGTTCCGAATCCGAGCCCGGCGATTTTGTTTATCAAGAAATTTCAACTGACACCAAACCGCTTCAATTTTTCATTCGCGGCGACAAATATAAATTGTTCGGTTTCATTCCCGCTTCAATCCACTTTTTTGGCACCGGCGACAAAAATTATCCGATTTTTCTTTTCGGCGCGGACCAATTTGGGCGCGACATTTTTTCGCGATTGCTTTACGGCTCGCAGATTTCACTTTCCATCGGCGTCGTCGGCATTTTTCTGTCCTTCACTTTCGGCCTCATCATCGGCGGCATTTCCGGTTATTTTGCCGGCGCGACCGACACCGTCATCATGCGATTTTGCGAACTCATCATGTCCATTCCCGCGCTGTATCTGATCATTTCGCTGCGCGCGACGTTTCCGCCGGACATGAGTTCGTCGCAAATTTACGCGATGATCATAATTATTTTAAGCTGCATCGGCTGGGCGGGCATGGCGCGCGTGATCCGTGGAATGACGCTCTCGCTGCGCGAACAACAATTTGTCCTCGCCGCGCGCGCGCTCGGCCAGTCGAATTTCAAAATCATCGTGCGCCACATTTTGCCGAACACATTGTCGTATGTCATCGTCGCGGCGACGTTGAGCGTGCCGTATTATATTCTCGGCGAAGTCGTGTTGAGCTTTCTCGGCGTCGGCATCCAGGAACCACAGGCGAGCTGGGGCAATATGCTCACGGCGGCGGAAGACGTTCAGTATTTGCAAAATTATCCGTGGCTGCTCGCGCCGAGCGCGGCGATTTTCATCACCGTTCTGGCTTTCAACTTTCTCGGCGATGGATTAAGAGACGCGGCGGACACGAAGTCGTTATGAAGAATTAGAAATAAAAGACTCAATAAAATGAAAACTCAAAAAATTGTCTCTTTCGTTATTTATTTAATCGCCGCTGTAATTTTGGGAATCGTTGCACTTCAACGAATGATGTTGGGAGTTTGGGGCGTTTCAGTAAGCCCCTTCAACTATGTTGCAGTTTTAGCTTCATTAGTTTTGTTTTTCGGGGCGATTATATGTTTAATCAATTTTGGAAAAGGGCGGATAATTTGTGTCGCTGCCTTGGCTGCGCTTGGCACTTTTTACGTTCCTGCGATTGTCTCGATTGTTCCCGAATATGGTGCAACTATTCCGCCGTTTTTTTATTTTATATTTCTGGGTTATTTCGCAGCTTTAGCATTTGCACTTTTCTTCCCGACTCGCTGGAAATTAAGTTTCCCACTTTATTTGACAGTTTTGGTGATAACAGCAGCCATCATAAGAGCTACATACGCACATCGTGTTGAAGCGGGCGAATTTGCCCGACCTTCCATTGCGTTTTTTTATTGGACACAAAGTGATTCTCCATTGGAAATAAAAGGGGATAATCTCAATTGGATAAATGCTCAAACAAAAGATCTTTTAGAAAAAAATCAAGTTCATGGCCAATTAAAATTGGCAAACGTAGATGTTCACAGTTCCACTCAAAATCGGATTATTGTTTTGATGCAGCGACAAATCACGTCAACAAAACAAATTTTTTACCCACGCAACGGCACAATTATTTACGCATTTAATGGAACAAATTGGATAACGTTCCCAAAAGATGCGCCCATGTATTCAGGTTTTGCAACTCTTGAACCGGGTGACTCTCAGACAGAATATTCGCGGAAGGATTCTGGAGGAATTGAAGGAACATTTCCGTTTCAGTGGAGTAAAAAATGAATTTGCTTGAAATTAAAAATCTGAAAATGGACTTCGGCAAAAACGCCGAGGCATTGCGTGCGATTGACGACGTTTCGTTTTCTATCGGCGCAGGTGAAACCGTCTGCCTCGTCGGCGAAAGCGGCTGCGGCAAAACTGTGACCGCACTTTCCATCGCGCGGCTCGTGCCGACGCCGCCCGCAAATTACGTCGGCGGAGAAATTTTGTTGAACGGTCGCGACACGTTGAAAATGTCGGCGCGCGAACTGCAACAGATTCGCGGCGGCGTGGTGAGCTACGTTTTTCAAGACCCCGGTGCGTCGCTGAATCCCGTTTTCCGCATCGGCAACCAGATCAAAGAATCGCTCAAGCTGCACAAGCCGGAAAAAGCGAACGACGCCGAAGTAATTCGTTTATTAAAACTCGTCGGCATTCCCGCGCCGGAATCACGCATCAAAAATTATCCGTTCGAGATGTCCGGCGGCATGCAACAGCGCGTGATGATTGCAATGGCGCTGGCGAGCGAACCCAAATTGCTCGTCGCCGACGAACCGACCACCGCGCTCGACGTGACGATTCAGGCGCAGATTCTGGATTTGTTGAGCGAACTCAAGCAGCGGCTCGGCATGGCGATTTTGCTCATCACACACAACCTCGGCATCGTCGGCGACATGGCCGACCGCGTGGCCGTGATGTATGCCGGGCAGATCGTTGAACTCGCACCCGCGAAAGAATTATTGCGCAAGCCGCTGCATCCTTACACGAAGGCGCTGATGAATTCCGTGCCGAAACTGCGCGGCGATGCCGACCGCCTTTCGGCCATTCCCGGCAACGTCCCACGCATCGGCAATTTCCCGCCCGGCTGCCGTTTCGCCCCGCGCTGTCCGATTGCCAGGCCGGAATGTTCCGAAAAAATCCCCGAACTGCTCGAAGTCGAACCCGGACGTTTCGTGAGATGTCCATTTTGGAAATGAAACTATGCGAAACAATAGCGCCTTTGGCGCGAAAGAAAATAGCCCACCGATTTATCGGTGGGTTGGCCAAACCACAAACCAACCAAGTCCCGTAGGGACGACAGAAAAATGCACACATTCATTTCCTGTCATCTGCATTGCGTTTGGAACACCAAAGAACGTCGGCTTTTGATCGCGCCCGCCTTGCAACAACGCCTTTGGCCTTATCTGGGCGGTATCGCTCGCGCGAATAAAATGTCCGCCATCGAAATCGGTGGTGTCGAAGATCACATTCATATTTTGCTGTCGTTGCCTTCGACAATTTCTGTTTCCAAAGCGATCCAATTATTAAAAGGAAATTCATCAAAATGGATTCACGAAACTTTTCCCGAACACCATGCGTTTGAATGGCAGGAAGGCTATGGCGCGTTCAGCATCGGAGTTTCGGGAATTGAAACAACGGTTGATTACATCAGGCGACAAGCCGAACATCACCGCCAGCCGAGTTTCAAAGAGGAACTCATTGAATTTTTGAAGAAACACAACCAATCGTATGACGACACGATGCTGGATTGAATTCTGCCGTCCCTACGGGACTCGATTTGATTTGAATCGTGAACCCACCGATAAATCGGTGGGCTATTGTCGGTCGTCCTGCGGACTTTTATTTGCATGAGCGCGTTACTCGAAGTCAAAAACCTGAAGGTGCATTTTCCCGTGAAGCACGGGATGTTCAGCCGCGTCCGCGAATTCGTGAAGGCGGTGGATGGCGTGAGCTTCAGCATCGCGCCGGGCGAAACGCTCGGTCTGGTCGGCGAAAGCGGCTGCGGCAAGACGACGCTCGGCCGCGCCATTGTGCGACTGGTTGAACCGACGGCGGGGGAAATCTCGCTCGACGGCGAGGACATCTTGAAGATGAGCGGCTCGGAATTGCGCGCGCGGCGGCGCAAATTCCAGATGATTTTCCAGGACCCTTACGGCTCGCTCAATCCGCGCATGACGGTCGAGCAAATCGTCGGCGAGGCGCTGGACATCCATAAATTGACCGACAGCAAATCCGCGCGGCAAAAAAGAATTTTTGAACTGCTCAAAGATGTCGGCCTCGACCCGGTTTATGCGCAGCGTTATCCGCATGAATTTTCCGGCGGGCAGCGGCAGCGAATTGGAATTGCACGCGCGCTGGCGGTCGAGCCGGAATTAATTATTTGCGACGAGCCGGTGAGCGCATTGGACGTTTCGGTGCAGGCGCAAATAATAAATTTACTTCGCGATCTACAACAGCAACGCGGCATCGCGTATTTGTTCATCGCCCACGATTTGGCAGTGGTCGAACACATCAGCCATCGCGTGCTGGTGATGTATCTCGGAAAAATCGTCGAAGCGGCGGAGGCAAAAGCCATCATCCGCGACCCGCAGCATCCTTATACGCAGGCGTTGATTTCCGCCGTGCCGGAAGTTGATCCTGAATCGAAACGGCAGCGAATTGTTCTGCCCGGTGATGTGCCGTCGCCAATCCATCCGCCCAGTGGCTGTCCGTTTCATCCGCGCTGTCCGATTGCGGAGGCGAAATGCAAAACGGAAATTCCACTTTTGCGCGAGATTTCAAAAAATCATTTCGCGTCGTGCCATTTTGCGGGAAAGAAAATTGACGCGCGTTAAAGTGAAACTGCGACAGCGTTGTAAATTTTCAATTGGCGGCTTTGACTTCAAAGTCGTGCTGGCCTCTGGCTTTTCCGGCGGTGACGAAAAGGCGGTAGGTGACATCGGGCTGGAGCGGTTCGGCGTGGGCACCGGCCACTTCAGGTTTCAGCCCGCGAATTCGCTGGCCGTAAACGAAAATTTTTATCGGCGTCGAATTTGTGTCGGCAATCAGATGCCAGACGGGCATCACATTCTGGTTGGTCTGCCAGGCCGCGAGCAGGACGACTTTGATTTCAGTGAGTTTGCATTGCGGTTCCAGGCTGAAAGTGATCGGAACCGTGGTTGACGTTTTGGCGTTGTTGTTACGGAAACGCATGCGGATGGCGCGGCTGGTGTGCGAGATGTGGATGATTTTCGGCTTGAACCAGTCGGTGAAATAAAAAACATAGACGCCCGCAAGCGCAATCAGGACGATCATCATCAACCAATTCTTTTTTGTCATAAATTTGAAACGTGCAGGCTGCGGCGCGCGTCCAATTATCAAGACGTGAAGATTAAGCCAAAGGTTATGAAAATAACAGCGCGCAAAAAAATTGCGATGGCGTTCACCTTGATTGAACTGCTGGTCGTCATCGCGATCATTGCGATTCTGGCGGCGATGCTGCTGCCGACGTTAAGCCGCGCCAAGGAGTCGGGCAAACGCATTTCATGTCTGAACAATCTCCGGCAGTTGAGCCTGTCCGCACAGATGTATGTGAGCGATAGCCAGGGCTTTTATCCGCCACGTTCAGACACGGACCGCTGGCCGGACAAGTTTTATGACAATTACGGAAAGAGCGTGAAATTGTTGCTTTGTCCAAGCGAAATCACCAACTCACCCGCCAGCAACGGCAGCAGTTCGTCAAATAACGTGGCCGATGCCGCGCCGCGCAGTTATTTTATCAACGGCTGGAATGATTATTTTGCCGGATCGGACGACAGCGGCATAAATGATGGCGACAGCATGAAGGAAGGCGCCATCATTTATCCCAGCGACACGATTATCCTCGGCGAAAAAACTTCCGACCATGGTGATTACTACATGGATCTGCTGGAAAATGGCGGCAATGATTTCACCGGCATTTTGAATCAAGAACGCCACGACGGCGGCAACGGGTCAAATTTCGCCTTCGCCGACGGCAGCGCGAGATATTTGAAAAATCACATGGCGCTGTATCCCTTGAATCTTTGGGCTATCAGCGACACCAACCGGAGCTACTACACCGTCGTTCCATAAATTTCGGATTGATAAGGTTCAATCGGACAGAATCTGGTTTTTGTCCGGGAACTTAAACTCCGCCGCGAACTGGGCGCTTGCACTGGTGGGAAAAATATTTGTATGCTTCATCCGGTTGATTGCCCACGTGGCGGAATTGGCAGACGCGCTAGATTCAGGTTCTAGTGAGTAAAATCATACAGGTTCAAGTCCTGTCGTGGGCACCACTCTTCGGTTTTTGACTCGGCGTGACATCGGGTGTCAAATAGCGGCTATTTTTTCCACTTTAGAGCTAAAGTAAGACTGCAATTATCGCACACGAGATGCTAGTTCACCCAGCATGGATGGTCGTGTCGGTGATGAACTTCTTGACGCCGCGCCGTGCGCCGTATAATCATGGCGCGCGCTTGTTTGTGTGGACGCATATTATCATCATATCCTATGGAAAGACGACACGTTGAAAAAGATCCGGCGTTGAAAAAGGACGATTTGATCGTCATCACCGGCGCGGGCGGATTCATCGGCGGCAATCTGGCGTTTTACTTCAAAAAAAAGGGTTTCACCAACATCCGCGCGGTGGACAAGAAGCCGCTTTACGAATGGTATCTGCACGTTCCCGGCGTCGAGAATCTTTGTCTCGACGTGAGCAACGAGGCCAATTGCCATCGCGTTTGCGAAGGCGCGATCGAGGTTTACAATCTCGCCGCCGACATGGGCGGCATGGGGTTCATCGAAAAATTTCGCGTCGAGTGCCTGCGCTCGATCCTCATCAATACGCACATGGTCGAGGCGGCCTACAAGGCCGGCACGCGCCGTTATTTTTATTCCTCGTCCGCCTGCGCCTACAACACGCTGCTGCAAAAAGACCCGAAGGTGCGCGCGCTCAAGGAATCCGACGCTTATCCCGCGATGGCCGAGCGCGGCTACGGTTGGGAGAAATTAATTTCCGAAATGTTTTGCGAAGAGTATTGGCACGAGCGCGGCATGAAAACATTCATCGCGCGCTTTCATAATGTCTATGGCCCGAACGGCACCTGGGACGGCGGCCGCGAAAAAGCGCCCGCCGCGATGTGCCGCAAAGTAATTGAGGCGATTGATAAAAAAGATTTGAGCATCAACATCTGGGGCAATGGCGAACAGACCCGCAGCTTCATGTATATTGACGACTGCTTGAAGGGCATTGACATGATCACGCATTGCGACGATTTGATCGCGACGCCCATCAACCTTGGTTCCAGCGAACTTGTCTCCATCAACAGGCTTGTCAGCAAGGTGGAAAAAATCGCCGGCGTAAAATTGAAACACAGCTACAATTTGAATGCGCCGCTGGGCGTGGCCGGACGCAACTCGGACAACACGTTCATCCAAAGAGTTCTTAAATGGGAACCCGGCACAACACTCGATAAAGGCCTGGCCGCCACCTACGAATGGATTGAGGTTCAATACAACCATCGCAAGGCAGGCAAACGAGTGGGCATCGGCTGATGAAAGGCCACGCCGCAGATCGCCACAATTTTGCAGGCGAAAAAGAATGTTCAAATGAGCTTGTGTCAGACTGTGGTTATGGTTTTTAATTAGTTCAGGATGAGGTTTCGAATTCAAGTCCTGCTTTGGGTTACCTGCGTCACCCGCGCAACGGCACGGATGGCAACCCACACAATCAGTGCTGATAATAATGCTGCGGCATCCAACCCTATCGTTCGCAGCATCTGCGGCCGCGTTCCTGGCCGGGATCCCATTGAACTTGATTGCATGATTGCGCCGTGTCCGCCCAGCCTGCCAACTTTTAATTGATATGGACGAAGAAGACTCATCAGTTCATCAATCGCACACCGCCTTTGCGACCCGTTTTTTCAACCAGTTGCACCAATACAAAAAGCTCCTGTCCAAATACTGGTGGATACCATTGCTGGCCGTCGGCTTGGGTGAAGGGATCCAAGTTTTTTTGCTCAAGCGCACCCCCCCGACGTTTGTGTCTGTGGGAAGGATGATTATGAATGTGAAACTCTCCATTCCTGACGCCAATGTCTACTCCGAAGACTTAAACAACTTTTTTGGAACCCAGGTGGCGCTGATGCAGAGTGATTCGGTCATTAATCGCGTGAACCTCCGGCTGTCCTCAAATCTGAAACTTCATCCGTCGCCGGTCAGCATCGAAGTGACGCTTTCGCCCAAAACCAGCATCTTCAATCTGCGGGCCATGGGCGTGGATGCGGATTATGCCCGGGCGTATTTGCAGGCGACCATGGATGAATACATCAAATTGAAAAGGGATCTGCTCGCAAACGCCTCCACCGCCACTGAATCCGGCATGCAGGAACAACTCAAGCAGCTGGCCGTGGAACTTCAAAACAGCAAGGAAGATTTGATCAATTACGAGGCCAGCAACAGCGTCGTTTTTCTTCAGG
>DATAUQ010000003.1:0-4852 GCA_036268155.1 Verrucomicrobiia bacterium
TGCTCAACCGTCGAGCGTTGGAAGGCTTCGTCGTAGCGTTTGTGCTTACGGATCGGAATCGGATCTTCGTTCGTGTTCATGTGCGTTGTCCCTAGCTCACACAATCACACATCTCTTGTCCACACAATCGGGGCAAGGCCAGTGTCAACAGTATTGAGTTCTTTGCGTTTAATAATTGCACCAGTCTGACCAATGTCGTTATTGGCAATAATGTGACTAACATTGGAAATGCTGTATTCGCGCACTGTAATAGCCTGCAAGGAGTTTATTTTCGAGGAAATGCCCCCGTTGTTGGCTCAAGCGAATTTTTCGCTGACACTAATGCAATTGTTTATTATTTACCAGGAACAACTGGCTGGAGCGGGACATTTGGAGGTCTTCCGACAATGTTATGGCTTCCGCAAATTCAGGTTAATGATATTAGTTTTGGTGTGCAGACAAATCAATTCGGATTCAACTATAATTGGGCAAGTGGCACGATCGTAGTAGTGGAAGCCTGCACTAATCTTACTAATCTCGGTTGGCAACCAATTCAGACTAATATGCTAAATAGCAGTTCATGCTATTTCAGTGATCCACAGTGGACAAATTATCCTGAACGTTTTTACCGCCTGCGCTAACTGTGAAGCAACGACGCTGGCTTGATTCCGACGACCACAGTTGACGACGATGCCATTAAAAAATTAATTGGATGACGACACTTTGTCCTTAAAAATTCCGTCTAATTGAAGCGTTGCTTTCTGCCGGATGTCGCGCGAGGAGGCACCGATTCCAATCTCATATTCGCCGACGTCCGCTTTCCATTGTTTGCCAGGAACGTCGAAGTAGGCTAGGTCGCGCGGATGAATCGTGAATTGGACGGTCTTCGTTTCGCCGGGTTGAAGCGAGATTTTGGAAAATCCCTTCAATTCGCGAACGGGCTTGTCAATTTGCGGATGCAAATCGTGGATGTAAAGTTCCGCGACTTCTTCGCCCGCGCGTTTGCCGATGTTGGTGATGTCCACGCTGGCGGTGACGCTGCCGTCGGGCGCGAGTTGCGCCTGCGAAAGCCGGAGATTTTTATAGCCAAACGTGGTGTAGGATAAACCGTAGCCGAACGGAAACAGCGGCTGGATATTATTTTTGTCAAAATGCCGGTAACCGATATAAATTCCCTCGGCGTAATTCACCTGATGATTTGCGCCGGGAAAATTATTGGCGTCGGGATAATCCGTGCGGTCAGCAGCCAGAGTATCAGGAAGTTTGCCGGATGGATTTATGTCGCCGAATAAAATTGCCGCGAGCGCGGTTCCGCCTTCTTGTCCGGGAAACCAGCCTTCAACAATTGCCGGCACTTTATTCAGCCAGTCTTTCATCATGACGGGCGTTCCGTTGTTCAGCACGACGATGGTCTTTTTGTTGACGGCGGCGATGGCGCGGATCAAATCCGCCTGATGCGCGGGCAAATCCATCGAAGGACGGTCGCCACCTTCGCCTTCCGTGCGGTGGGTGGAAACACAAACAATGGCGACATCGGAATTTTTCGCGGCGTCGAGTGCTTTGTCGAAAAGCGATTTTCCCGGCGGCTGCCAGTTGAGTTGTGCCGTAAAATCGCCGGCGGCCTGAAAGTATTCGACGCGCAAATCATAAGTTTTTCCGGCGGTCAATTGTGTCTCGGCGGTGATCGGCATGGCGGCGGTTTCCACCCAATGATCAATCAACGGTTTTCCATCCAGAAAAATACGGAAGCCGTCGTCGCCGGTGAAAGTGAACGCGTAGTTGCCGCTTTCCGGCACGGTAAGTTTGGCCGTCCAGCGCACGCTGAAATCGGTTCCGGGAAAACCGTGCGCAGGCCGTCGCGGACCTTGGAGATTTATTTTATTCTCTGCCCGCGTGAGCGCAGGCACGCCTTCAAGATCGCGGTTCGTGAAATATTCCGCTTCGAATCCATGAGCGGTTCCATCGGGCGACATCAGAACTGACGCAGGCAACGGTTCACCTTCGCTGCCGGCGGCCACATAGCGAATGACAGCTTTGCCGGCGCGGGCTTTGATTGCATCCAATAATTCGACTGTATGCAACGGATGCACTTCGGGGCTGCCCAATGCGTCAATTTGCAGTTTATCCGCCGGTTCGCCAATCACGGCGATGGATTTGATTTTGGCTGAATCCAGCGGCAAAATATTTTTTTGATTTTTGAGCAGGACAATTCCTTTTTCCGCAGCTTCCAAGGCCAGCGCGCTGTGCGCGGGTGAATTTACTTTGCGTGCGTCAGGATGCATCGGGCCATCAAGCAGGCCGACGCGGATGATCGTGCGCAAAATGCGATGAACCGAGTCATCCACCGCCGCTTGCGTGACGCTGCCGTCGGCGAGCGCAGCTTTGAGTTTCGGCACGGTCATGTTCGCGCCGGTGGGCATTTCCAAATCGTTTCCGTCCTGCACGACGTCGGCTTCGTGGACGCCGCCCCAGTCGGACATCACCAATCCGTCGAAGCCCCATTCTTTTTTCAAAATTTCCTTGAGCAGATAAGGATTCGCGCTGGAATGATGGCCGTTGACCTGATTGTAAGAACTCATGACAGAATGGACATTGCCTTCCTTGACGCCGGCTTCAAACGCGGGCAAATAAATTTCCCGCAATGCGCGTTCGCTGACGTTGGCATTCACTTCCATGCGGTCGCTCTCCTGATTGTTGCAGGCAAAATGTTTGATGCACGCGGAAATGCCGTTGCTTTGCATTCCCTGGATGTAGGCAACCGCGAGCCGCGCTGCGAGATAAGGGTCTTCAGTGAAATACTCGCCATTGCGCCCGCCGAGCGGCGTCCGATGGATGTTCACCGCCGGGCCGAGCAAAATCTGAATGCCTTGGCCTTTGTTGCGAGCTTCTTCACCGATGGCCTGACCGATTTGCCAGAGCAAATTTGTGTCCCATGTCGCCGCCATCAACACACCCGCAGGGAACGCGGTCGCCGGCCCCAGCGTGCCTTCCGGACCACCACGCACGCCCTGGCCGGCATCGGCCATGACCATTTCCGGCACACCGAGACGCGGAATCGGCTGCGTGGCAAAACCCGTGCCGCCGAGCAGCGACAATTTTTCATCCTGCGTCAGTCGGCCAAAAAGATCGTTCACGCGTTGTTCCAGCGGTGCTTGTGCATCTTTATACAAAGGCGCGTCCGCTCCAAAAACAGCGTTGTTAATGAACAAGGCAAAACTGATCAAGATAAAAAGGCGAATCGTGCGCATGGCGTGAGAAGGAAACAAAAGCATTTATTTTTGTGAACGAAAAAGCGGCAAGAGATGTTTTGTTTTCATTGTGTGTCGTGAATGGAATCTGTCTTTTCCGGTTATTTTGTCGAGAACAAAACATTTTACATTTACGCTGCGGCTTGACCACGTCGGACGCGGGCATTAGGCTGAATCAATGTTGAACGTGCCTAAAAAGAAAATGGCCCGGGCATTGATGCTCGGAGTCGGCTTGGATTCCGACGGTCACAAACGAATCACCACGGGCGAGAATTTCGCGCTCGTCGGCGGCTCGCAGGAAACCCACGAGCAGATGACCGAGAAGGCCGTCAAGATCAACGAAAAACTCAAGGCGCGCGGCAAACAGCTCGAAACCGTCACGCACGAGGAGTTTGACGACATCGCGCAGGAAGTGGGTTTGAAGAAGGCAGAACCCAAGCAGGCTCGTCGCGGATAAAATTGCACGTTGCAATCAATTCGATCCGCCGGTCATGCAAACTGCATCCGGCGATTTTTGTTCCTGAAAAATTTCCCTTGAAGCGCGGCTGATTTCCATCGGTGAAGACTGCAAACGGATTGGCATTGTTTCTGCGGTTAATCTTTCGGCGCAGAACAATTGAACAAAAGCTGATTATGAGTTCTTCCTTCCAAAGGCATCCGTGGGTCAACGTAGCGGTTTTTGAGAACTTGAACGACGGGCAGGCTCTGGAAATGTTTCTCAAAAACCACCGGCTTGAGGCGCGGACTTACGACGACAAGTTGTTCCGATGCTTTTTGTTTTTGCGTCCGCCGCGCATAACGTATCGGGTGGAAGTTCGGGGAAATGTGTTCAGGGCGGCGACGGAACTTTTGGACGGCGCTCCGGAAGCCACGGCAATTTTGCAGCGGGCGATTCATTGCCCGTCCTGCGGCTCGCTTTCCGTGCAATATCCGCAGATGACGCGAAAATTTATTCTGCCCACGGTCATGTTGCATCTGGGAATTATTTTTCGCATTATTCATCATGAGGCTTATTGCGAAAGTTGCCACCACATCTGGAATTTGCCCGACTTGGGAAAAAATATCCTTGCGCATTGGAAGCGTCCGGCCATTGATTAAAGATCAATATAAAGTCCAAAGCGCGGCAAACAACTTGCAACCGTTTCAGCTTTTGATGGGCAATTGACCAAACAAACACTCAATGCCTGAAGTGGCGATGGTTTAATCCCGAACTTAACATTCCATTAAGATTTTTTGATTGCGAGTTCCATGAAGTTTACTTTTCAACAGCTTTTGCCTGGTGTTTTTCACCGGTAGAAACGAGTTTAACGCCCCGAACGGGCTGCGGTTTCGCCCCAAATTTGCCGGCATAAATGCAGGTGAACTGCGCACCGAAGAAAAGGATTTGCGCCGAATAATAAACCCATATCAGCAGGATGACCAGCGAACCCATCGTGCCATACACCGAAGAAAGGCTGCTGCGGCCAAGGTAGATTCCGATCAAAAATTTTCCAAGGTTGAAAAACAGTGCGGTGATGAATCCGCCGAGCCAGACATCGCGCCAGGCAATTTTTACGTCCGGCAAAAACTTGAAGATCATCGTGAACAAAACGGTGATGATTCCCAGCGAGATGGCAAAGTTCAGC
>DATAUQ010000004.1:0-25215 GCA_036268155.1 Verrucomicrobiia bacterium
CCGCGCCTCTGCGGTGAATTAATTCTTTTGCGGCCAGAACGCGAACGCCACCGCCATCATCAGGCACACAAATGCCGCGACGTAATTCCACCGGATTTTTTCGCCGAGAAAAACCATCGCGAACACGCAGAACACCGAAAGCGTGATGACTTCCTGCATGATTTTAAGTTGCGCGACCGTATAAACCGCATTGCCGATGCGATTGGCCGGGATCATGAAAAGATATTCAAAGAAAGCGATGCCCCAACTCGCGAGGATGACCAGCCACATCGGCGAACTTTTGAATTTCGGGTTCAGATTGCCATACCACGCGAACGTCATGAAAATGTTCGAGCAGATCAGCAGCACGACGGGCAGCCAGCGGGATTCAGATAAATTCATAAAAATTATCCTTTCGATGGGTCGATGATTTTCAATCCGCTGAAATAATTTTGATAAAATCCCCGGTCGCGTGAAAGCAATTGATGCGCGTGTTCGAGCGCGTGGCCGCCGATCAGAAAATCCGTCATGATCCGGTTTCGGCTGCCGCCGCTCTGGCGGTATTTTTTCCACGCGCGTCCGGCGGCAAACGCTCCGACACGCGAAATGGATTCGACCGAAATTCCAAGTTCTTCTAAAATCCCGTCCAGATTTTGCTGTGAAGGAAACCACGCCGCCAGTTCCGCATAGACTGGCTCGGCGATTGTCAAACCTCCAAGTTGAGAATGCCTTTCAATTGCCAGCCGCGAACTTTTTTCAAAAACCGGGTCGGGCAGAAAAACGTCAAACAAAATATTGGTGTCAATCGCCGTGGTCATCGTCCGCGCATGGCCTCCACCAGATTGTCCGAACGCAGGCCGCGCCCCTTGAGCACGCCGACGAATTTTACAATCGGATGCGGCTTCTTTCCGGCCTTTTTCAAGACCAGTTGTCCGGCCTGCTCCGCAAATTCAACGTCCATCGCCGGAGCGAGGCCGAAACGATTGCGATATTTCTTCGGGATTGTCACCTGCCCGCGTTCGCCAATTTTCATATTTGAAAGTATGAATTCATATTTTGAATTGTCAAGTTTGATTAATTTAACCGCACTGGAATTTTTTTCTCCGCCAGAAATTGTTTCACGTCGCCCACGGTGAAAGTGCCGAAATGGAAAATGCTCGCGGCGAGGACGGCGTCGGCTTTGCCGGCGAGCAGCACGTCAGCCATATGTTCCAGCGTGCCCGCGCCGCCGCTGGCCACCACCGGCACGCCCACGGCTTCGCTCACGCGCCGCGTGATGACGAGGTCAAACCCGGCTTTCGTGCCGTCGGCGTCAATAGAGTTCAAAACAATTTCGCCTGCGCCAAGTCGAACCGCTTTTTGCGCCCAATCAATCGCATCAAGGCCGGTGTCCTTGCGTCCTCCGTGCGAGAACACGCCCCATTTGTCCGGCGCGATTTTTTTCGCGTCAATGGAAACGACGATGCACTGGCTGCCGAATTTTTCCGCGCCCGCACGGATCAAATCCGGATTCGCCAGCGCGGAGGAATTGATGGAAATTTTATCCGCGCCCGCGCGCAGCATCGTGAACATGTCGTCCACGGATTTGATTCCGCCGCCGACGGTGAGCGGCATGAAGCATTGGTCGGCGGCGCGCTCGATCACGTCCACCATCGTCGCGCGACCGTGCGCGCTGGCGGTGATGTCGAAGAAAACCATTTCGTCCGCGCCCTGTTCGTTGTAACGCAGCGCGAGCGCGACGGGATCGCCGACATTTTTCAATTCGCCCGCCTCGGCTTTTCCAAATTGGACGCCGCGCGTGACGTTGCCGTCGTGGACGTCAAGGCAGGGAATGACACGTTTTGCAATCATTTCATTAATTGAAAACGCACTGGTGATTTAAGGCAAATTATTCCGCGCTGAAATATATTTGGCACCGGTGGCCGATGGGGCGGAATTGGCAGAGGGCCACGCTCAAAATTGAAAAATTATCGGTTTATGAAATACTTTCTTTTTTTTTGTAATAAACATATTCAATCTTCATGAAAGTCTTCGAAAAATACCGATGTCCGCGCCTTGGGCGGCGAGAATTTTTCCGCGCTGAACCGCTGATTCCGCCGATAAACAGACGCTTTCGCGATACCACGAATCGGCGGACAAATTGACGACGCCCATGATGGCGGGTTGCGAGTTGAAATTGAATTTTCTGCCGCCGATGGAAAATTTCCGCACGCGCGCGGACGCGGCGGCAATCTTAAATCGTAAATGAGGAATGACGGGCTAACTGAACCGCACCGTTTGATTGCCATCCAACCGTTTGGATAGATCAATGGGATCACCCACGGAAACTTGCTGTGAATTCACTTGATAAGCCCAGACTTGGAAATGGGTCAGGGTCGCCTCGCCATAAATTGTCGCAAACGCGCCGTCCACCGCGTCTGCACCGTGCGCGACTTTGACACGGCCAATGCGCGGGACATTGTAACGCGCGTCGAATGTCAGCCATTCATTGCCGAGATAGACTTCGCAGTAGGCGTGAAAATCCATCGCCGTGCCGGGATCAATGTAGCCGATGTCCGGCAAATGCCCGGTCACATAGCGCGCGGGCAGATTGAACGCGCGGCAGAGCGCGATGACCGCGTGCGCGAAATCGCGGCATACACCATAACGCCGTTCGATGACCTCGGACGCGGACAAATCGGGACGGCCGGACATGAAACGGTATTCGATGTTGTTATGAACCCAGTCGCAAATGGCCTGCACGCGCGGCAGGCCGTGCTGGATTTGCCCGAAATTATTCCACGCAAAATTCATCAACTTGTCCGAATCGCAATAACGGCTTGGCAATGTGTAGCGCAGCAACTCGTGTGGCAGTTGTCCGATGGGAACGATGTCGCCCTGGATGTTCCGGCTGTCTGGCAAAGAAGAAACGGCGACGAGCGCATCGTGCCGGATTTCATTGCGGCCCGGCATGAACGTGGAGCGATAAGTGATATTGCCGTGGGAATCCTGAAACTCATACGATGGTTGACCGATGCCAAAGGAAAGTTTTTCCTGCGTCACGAGCACGCGACTTTCGAGCCGGGGTTTGAACACGAACAGCACCGGTGTTTGCACGGTTGTTTCGTAAACAAGATTGCAGCCGACGCGAACGGTAAGATTCAGCGGAGTCCAATTCATGAATCACTATGGTTTCGATTCACCGGAAAGATAGGAGATTATTTTGGCCGCGCACGGAATTCCGTCCAGAGTAAGGCGGCCAGTCCCGCGCCTTTTATCATGGTCCGCCACCACGAAGATTTTTCGGCAGCGGGCGCGGATTTTTTGTGGCGGAAGGACACCAGCCCGGCAGCCAACGATGCGGCAGTTGACGCAAGCGAACCGATGGTTCCGACTTGATTTACGAGTGCGTGAGCTTCGTCCGCCATCATTTGCAATTCCTGAACCAGTTGCGCGCGGTTGAGTTCGCTTTCCGCGATCCATAATTGTTTCCGCGATTTGAGCGGGTTCATGCACGGCCTCGCCGGCGCTATGGGGTGTTCTCCCCATCGGCGCCAGTAAAGTCACGCCTGTTTGCCGAGCCAGTAGGCAGACACACCGCCGTGTCCCTTGACATCAAGGTTGTGCTTGGGCGCAAATTGATATTTGCCTTTCAACCGTTCGTGGGTGGATTCGGCGATCTGGATTTTTCCCGCTTCGCCTGTGGATTCCATGCGGCAGGCGAGGTTGACGGTTTCGCCCCAAAGATCGTAGGCAAATCTTTTACGTCCGATGACGCCTGCGACGACCGGGCCGGTGCAGATGCCGATCCGCAGGCGAACGGAGGTGTCATACTCGTGGTTGAGCCGCTCAATCTCGGTCTGCATTTCGAGCGCGAGTTCGGCGCTGGCTTCGGCATGGTCTGGCCGGGGAAAAGAAATGCCGCCGACGACCATGTAGGCGTCGCCGATGGTCTTGATTTTTTCCAGGCCGTGTTTTTCCGTCAAAAGGTCAAAGGCGGAAAAAATCTCGTTCAACAACTGCACGATCTGCTCCGGGCCGATGTGCGCTGACAAGGTGGTGAAGCCGACCAAGTCCGCCAGCAGCACAGTGACATCGGGAAAACTGTCGGCGATATTCGTCTCGCCTTTTTTCATCCGCTCGGCGATGGGCTTGGGCAGAATGTTCAACAGCAACTCCTCGGACTTTTCCTGTGCGACTTGCAATTGGTCGTGAAGATGTTTGGTGTAGACGGCGTTGCCAACGCGCAAAGTCACGTCCTGGATGTCCACAGGCTTGTTCAAAAAATCATTCGCGCCGACGGCGATGCCCATCAGTCGTTCCTTGCGTTCGGAAAGCGCGGTGACCATCAAAATGGGGATGTGCGCCGTCTTGGAATCGGTTTTCAACCGGCGGCAGACTTCGAAGCCGTCCATTTGCGGCATCATCACGTCCAGCAAAATGACATCGGGCAGGCACGCGGCGATTTTTTCCAGCGCGACCATGCCGTTTTCGGCCTCGGCGATTTCGTAGCCGCGCGCTTCAAGCGGGTCGTGCAGCAAACTGCGGTTTTGTTCTTCGTCATCCACGATCAGCACGTAGCCGAGCGAAGGTTTTTTTCCACTTGTCCCCGGATTGATGTTTTTGATTTCACTTTGCATAATTTTCTTTGGTTAATTTTTTGTCTGCCGCAATTTTGCCGTCTCAATAAATTTTTTTACAGTTGTGATAAAAGTCCGCGTGTCAATCGGCTTGGTGAGATAGCCGTCGCAACCGGCGTTCAGCGCCGATTCCTCATCGCCTTTCATGGCGTTGGCCGTAAGGCCGACCACGGCCAGAAGGCTCGTCGCTGGATCGGCTTTAAGATTTTTGGTTGCGGTCAGGCCGTCCATGCCGGGCAGGCTGAAATCCATCAGCACCAAATCCGGCAACAGCTCGCGCGCCATCCGCAACCCCTCTTCTGCCGACTGCGCCGAGGAAACGACGAAGCCGTTCGCCTCCATCAAATCGGTGGCCAGCTCAAGGTTCAACAGGTTGTCCTCAATGATGAGAATTTTTTGGCCGGTCATAAACTCGCTCCAGTTGCGACCGTTTCATCGCTCAACGCGCCGAGCCGTTCCAGTTCGGTGAGCAGGCTTTCACGTTCGGTTTTGGAAGTGATGGACTGCACATGGCCGGCGAGACGCTGGCGTTCTTCTTCATTCAGCACCGTGCCGGTGTTGATCAAAATCGGAATATTTTTTGTGCGCGAATGCGCGCGGAGTTGTTCGACGATTTGAGTCCCGCTGAACTCGGACATGGTGAAATCCAGAATAATGACGTCCGGCAGATATTTTGTGGCGAGTTCCACGCCGGCCCGTCCGTCCGCTGTCCGCAGAACCCGAAAACCTTTTTGCACCAGAGTTTTTGTCAGCAATTCCAGAATGGCCGGCTCGTCGTCAATGACCAGAACGGTTTTAAGTTCCTTGCCGATGGTTTTGTCGGATTGACGGATCGCGTCCACAAGGCGCGAACTCACGCGTTCGGAAACCGCGCCTTCCTTGCCCAGCAAGCTGAACGCCACTCCGCCTTTGCCGTCGTCCGAAAAAATCACCTGTGGAATTGTGGCGGGAATGCGCGAGTGGCATTTGTGCTGGATGAGCGTGTCGGAAAAATCGGAGTTGGTTTGCTCCGACGACTGGCCCGCGCCGCCCATTTTCCGGTCAATCGCCACGACGTAAGGCCGACGGATTTTCAACGCCGCGACCATCGCCGCCGTTTCGGAAACCACCGCGATGTCGTAACCCACGCCCGCCAGATAACTGCCGATGAGTTGCTGGTGCGCGTCGTCATTGGTCACGACCAAAACCAATGGACGGATGGTGTCGTCGTGCGCGTCCGGTTTGTCGGTCAGCTGCGTCGGCGCGGCTTCCGTTTTGGGAAGTGGAATCGAAAAAGTGAACGTGCTGCCTTTGCCTTCGACGCCTTCGCTCTCGACGCGGATATTTCCGCCGTGCATTTCAACGAGCCTTTTTGTCAAGGCCAGTCCCAAACCAGTGCCTTGCTGCTGGCGACCGTAAGATGAATCCACTTGCTCGAACTCTTTGAACACGCGCTCTTGATCATTCGGTTTGATGCCGATGCCCGTGTCGGTGACGGCGATTTGCAAAAAAGAATCGCCGGCGTTTGCGTTTTGGACGGTGGCGGTCACAAAAACTTTTCCGTCGTCGGGCGTGAATTTTATCGCGTTGCTCAACAGATTATACATGACCTGCTTGAACTTCGCCTCGTCCGCGAACAGTTCCGGCGAGTCCGTCGCGATTTTCGATTCCAGATGAATATGTTTTTTGTTGGCGAGCGTTTTGACAATCGTTTGCACTTCCGACAACGCTTTGGCGACGTTGAAAGTGTTTCGCATCAGTTCCACGCGCCCGGCCTCGACTTTTGCCAGATCAAGAATGTCGTTGATGAGTTGCAGCAAATGACGGCCGCTGTTCAGAATATTGTTGCTGTATTTCAGTTGCCGGTCGTTCAGCTCGCCGAAAGTTTTGTCGGCGAGAATTTCCGAAAAGCCGATGATGGCGTTGAGCGGCGTCCGTAATTCATGGCTCATGTTCGCGAGGAACTGGCTCTTGGCGAGGTTTGCGGCCTCGGCGGCGTCCTTGGTCTGCTGGATGGCGGCTTCGGACTGGCGGCGTTGCGTGATGTCCGTGAAAATTCCGTCGGCGCACATGATTCCCCCGCGTGGCTGCGTGGTGAGCGCGCGATTGTGGAGCCAGACCCATTCGCCGTCTTTGCGGCAAATCCTGTATTCCACGTCGAATTTTTCGCCGTCGGAAAAAAGTTTTTGATAAGCCTGCTCCACGCGCGCCGCGTCTTCGGGATGAATCCGGTTCAGCCACAGTTGTCCGCCGAGAAGTTCTTGCGCGTGGTGTCCCAAAACTTTGACGACATTGCCGCTGATGTAAATCAGATCGCGGTTTGAATCCGCCGTCCAGACCACGTCCGGGATGTGATCCACGAGCGAGCGATATTTTTCCTCGCTCGCGCGCAAGGCCTGTTCGGATTGCTTGCGCTGCGTGATGTCCTGAATCACCGCCTGAAATTCCCGCGTGTCGCCCTTTTCCTCAAACAAACGCCGGACGCGATATTGATGCCACACCACCAATTTGTCCGGCGTATGCAAACGGTGGTCGAACGAAACCACCGGCTCGTTGGGCGGAAGCGAGTTGATGTAACTTAAAGGAACGGCGGCGTCTTCTTCGGAAAGCGTTTGGAAAAAATTTGTGCCGAGCAATTTATCGCTGCGTTTGCCATGGAAACGGCAGAACGCTTCGTTCACAAAAGTTAGCAAACCGTCGGGCTTGAAGCGGCAGATCAAATCCGTCTGGTCTTCGACCACGGCGCGAAAACGTTTTTCGCTTTCCGACACTGCGCGTTCGGCGGCGCGACGTTCGGCGGCGGCGGCGGCGAGCAGCATATTCGTCACCGCCAAAATTCCGATGTAACTGCCGATGAGCATCAGGCTGTCCTTCTCGGAAATCGTCACGAACGGGCCGGTTCCACGAACCAGCGAATAAATGGCCAGCGACGACACGAGCAACGTTCCCGCCGTCGCGCCGCGCGGGCCAAATCGCAGCGCGCCCCATACGAGAAACGGAAATGGCAGATACGCGAGCGGATAATTTTGAATCCCATAGACGAACCATGAATTGAATGAAATCAGCGTGCCGCCGACCAAACCCGCGCCGCAAATTATCGCTTCAAAAATTAATCTGCCATTCCAGCGCGTGGCCGATGGCGTCGCCCAAGTGATGATGAACGGCGCGACGACCAACCCGGCAAGCGCATTCGGCACCCACCATACTAAAATTGTGGAAAATAAATCGTCCCACTTCACCGCGCCGCTGTAGGCAAGACTGACTACGTTGAACGCGGCATTGACCGTTGTGCCGAGAAAACACGCCAGCCCGATGTAGCCGGTCACGTCGCGCGTGCGCTCCATCGCATTGTCGAACGAAATGAATTTTTTGAGCAGGTAGGCGCAAACGACAGCGCCCATGGTGTTGCCAACAGCCGTTCCGAGCGTGAAAAATCCAAACGGCATTCCGTTCATGAACGAAAACAAAACTGCGCCCAGAGCGACGCCCGGCCAGAACCGATAACCGAACAACAAAATGGCGGCGAGCGCGATGCCTGCCGGCGGCCAGACCAGCGCGACGCTGCCGGAAAGAAAAGTCGTCTCTTTGCCGACCAGTCCGCCGACGAAGTAAAGCGCGATGAGCAACACCACGCGCGTGAATGTCGTCAGTTTTTTATTTTGAATCCATTCTGCCATGATCAGTTGCGGGTGTCGTTTTTTGGCCCAGCACTTTGCGCAATTTGTGCGCGAGCGCGGACGGAGTGAACGGTTTTTGCAAAATATCCACGCCTTTGTCCAACACGCCTTGATGGACAATGGCCGTTTCAGTGTAGGCAGACGTGAAAAGAATTTTAGTGCGCGGATACAGCACCCGCACGCGGTCGGCCAGTTCTTTGCCGCTCATGTGCGGCATGACGACATCGGTGAACAATAAATCAATGTGACCGGCGCTCTGGTCATGCTTCACGCTCAAGGCTTCCACGCCGTTAGCCGCCGTAAAAACAATGTAACCGAGCCGTCGTAACAATGTCGCTGCCATCTCGCGCAAGGCGGGATCATCCTCGACCAGCAGGATCGTTTCCGTCCCGCCCGGCAAATCGGGCGAGTCAAGGCGCTGAACGGGAACTTTTGGCGGTTGTTCGATCTGCGGCAGATAAATTTTGAAGGTCGTGCCGCGCCCCAGTTCGCTGTAAACGCTGATGTGACCGCCGCTTTGTTTGACAATGCCGTAGCAAGTGGACAATCCCAAACCCGTCCCCTGGCCGACACCCTTGGTGGAAAAAAATGGCTCGAACGCGCGCGCCTTCACTTCGTCACTCATGCCTGTGCCGGTGTCTGTGATGGCGAGCATCGCGTAATCACCCGGTTTCAATTCTGGATAACGACCGATGCTCTCCTCGTCGAACGAAACGTTTGCGGTTTCCAGCGTGAGTTTGCCGCCGTTGGGCATGGCGTCGCGCGCGTTGATGACCATGTTCATGATGACCTGCTCAATCTGTCCGGGGTCCGCCTTCACTGAATGCAAGCCAGCGGCAGGAACAATCTGTGTATCCACGCCACCGCCCATGAGATGGTGAAACACACCTTCCATGCTCGCGACGATCCGGTTGAGATCGAGGGCTTCGGGTTGCAGAAATTGTTTGCGGCCATACGCCAGCAGTTGCCGGGTCAGCGTGGCGGCACGGCCGGCGGCCTTGCTGATTTCGGTCGTATTTTTTGCCAGCGGACTTCCGGCGGGAAGGTCGCCCAGCAGCAATTCACTCTGGCCAATGATGGCCGTGAGGATGCTGTTGAACTCGTGCGCGATGCCGCCGGCGAGTTTGCCGACGGTTTCCAGTTTTTGAGATTGAAACAACTGCGCTTCGAGCCGTTTGCGCTCGGTGATGTCTTGAATCTGGGAGATGAAGTAACGCGGCCGGCCCTGACCGTCGCGGACGAACGAAACGTTCAGCAAAACCGTGACGAGTTGTCCGCGCGCGTGGACGTAGCGTTTCTCCATCTGATAAGACTGGATTTCCCCGGCGAGCAACCGGCGCACGTTTTCCAGATCGGCTTCGAGATCCTCGGAATAGGTGATGTCCTGAAAAGTGCGCGTGAGCAATTCGGCTTCGGAATAGCCGACCAAAGCGCAGAGGGCGCGGTTGACCTTGAGCCAATGGCCGTCGGGCGAAACTAGGGCCACGCCGATGGGCGCATATTGGAACGCACCGGAAAAGCGTTCCTCGCTTTCACGCAATATTTCCTCCGTTTTTTTCCGCTCGGCGTTTTCCGTTTGCAATGCCTCGTTGGTTTTGGCGAGGGCAAGGGTGCGCTCGGCGACCATGCTCTCCATCTCCTCCATTTTTTTCCTGGACTGCCGGTGCAGCCACCATTTCTCCGTGAGCGCGTGCGCCAGTTGGAGCGCTTCCACGGTGTCAAATGGCTTTTTAAGAATGACCAGTCCGTCGGCATTGCCGATCTTTTCAAACATCTCGTCCCACGAATAATCGGAGTAGGCCGTGCAGATGACGATCTGGACTTCGGGATCAACCGCCCAAATTTTCTGCGTTGTTTCCACGCCGTCCATGCCCGGCGGCATCCGGATGTCCACAAAGGCCATCGAGTAAGGACGCCCGGCTTCCAGCGCTTGCTTCACCAGCGTCACCGCCTCCTGCCCTTGATATGCCGAATCAATTTCGTATTGGATTTTCTGAACCACATTCGCCGGCTGACCAAACAACGCTGCCTCGGTCACCTCCAACGCGGCGGCGGCAACGGTTCCGGAAGAAAGAATTTTCCGAAAGTCATCGTGGATCGCCCGGTTGTCATCAACGACCAGTATCCGCCGGTTTTTTTCGTGGTTTAATTTAGTCATGTCAATTTTCCTTCTGTCTGGCAAGGCAGTTCCAGCGTGAACGTCGCCCCCCGGCCTGCGCCATCGCTGGCAACGCTCAACGAACCGCCCATTTCCTTGGCCGCCAGCGCGCCACTGTGCAGGCCGAAACCATGTCCCGTTTTTTTGGTGGTGAACCCGTGCGCAAATATGTGCGTCAGATTTTCGGGCGGAATACCAATTCCATTGTCCGTCACGGCAATGCGGACGCGGCCATGCCCGTTGGTCACGCAAAGCGTCAGCCGCTTCACCGCCGGATCAAATTCGTCACAAGCCTGTTTGGCATTCCGCACGAGGTTCACCAGGATTTGCAGCACCTTGTGTTTCTCAATCGTCATCGGCGGGATGTTTTCAAATTCCTTGATGACTTGGATGTCGTGGCGGGCAAAGGAACTGGCGTTCATTTTCAAGGCATCCTCCACGAGGTCGGTCAGCGGCAGCGTCTCCATCACGCCGGAAACCTTGGCGAAACCCTGCTGCATATTCACGATGTCCTTGATGTGCTCGATGTTGTTTTGCAGTTCGGCCAGTTCCTTGAGCGCGGTAGCCTGTTCGCCGGTCAGGTGCGTTGCCAATTGTGCGAGATAGCCGGGCAGTTGCCTGCCCTTGGAATCGCTGGTGAGAAAAGTCCCCAGGTCTTCCGCGTGCTCGCCCATCAGCGTGACGACTTTCGAGAGATTGACGGACTTGGATTTCCGCAGGCTTTCCGCCAGACATGAAGATGCGATGTTGACGCTGTTGAGCACGTTGCCGACGTTGTGCAGCACGCTCGTAGCCACTTCCGCCATGCCCGCGCCGCGCGAGGCGATCAAAAGTTCCTTGTGCGTTGCGGCCACCTCAACTTCCATCCGCTTGCGTTCCTCGATTTCCGCGCGCAATTCCCGGGTTCGCGCATTCACTTGCTTGCGCAACAAGGTGCCCCATGCCAAGACCAATGCGAACGCCATCCCCAGAACGGCAACCGACCAGATCACGCGCCGCGTTGTCCACCAAGATGGCCGCGCCAAAACCCGGACATCATCCGGCGAGCGCAACAATAGTTGGAAGGATTGAACGTTCAGATTATCGTCCAAGCGCGCCTGATAGACTCCGGTCAATTCAACCGTGCTGCCGGGATCAATGCCGCCAAGTTTCTCGCTTGGCTGGTCTTTCTCAAGAATCGCGTCGGCGATCCAAGCGCCAGATTGCAGCTTCAACGATTCTTCCGTCGCCCCGATGTCATGGCCGATGACACGCGCCTGGAGGCGAACCAGCGTTCCTTGCAGCGTCTGGTTGAGCAGCGATTCTGGCGGCACAAATGCGGGTTTCAAGGCTGATTGTTCAGCCGCGAGCCGGACGATGGTTTCTTGCAAAACCGGCCATTTATTCTCAATGGAAGGGAAGCCCACAACGTCAAGTGTTTGACCCACTTTAATCAAACCCGTCGCGGCCTGAACTTGGATCAGTATCCCGCCCGTCGCGTCCTGCAGATAAAAAGAACCGTCTGCCCGGCATAATGATACCGTCCCTCGCACATGCGCCCGGTGAAGGCCTTCGCCTCCGGCATGAAATGCGAGCAATTGATCAAGCGACCGCACGGGAAGCGCAAACGGATCTGCGGCTCCAACATCCCACGAGCGCAACTCGTTCCAATTGGGGACACCGAGGTTGATCCCCTGCAAATGATGATGCTTGTCTATAACGGTCGTGCATACGCCCTGAACTTCCACCCATGCATCAACAAAATTTCGCGGTGCCGGATGTTTGGCGGCATTGGGCACCATTACGGTGACGACAGATTCGCCGGTCGCCAGGCTCAACAGGGTCATGTCGTCCACTACAGTTTGACTGCGCACCACGCCATTCAGCGCGATCCATTGGCTGTCTTCCGCCCCGGTCATTAAAACCTGCATGATGGCAGATTTGGGGTTGGGCCACGCGGCTTTGCCAAATACCTGCAAGTGCTCGGCTTCGATGACGGGGGCGTAATCTCCCGGACCCGTGAAGCCCGTGATTTCCACGAGTTGCGATGCGTCTGGAAACGAATCAAATTTGTTCCGGCTCGAATCCACAAAAATACCACCTGAACTGTCCTGGATGAACATAGTTGAATTATGAGCATCGACGTAAGTCAGCACGCCTCTGATGTTGACCGGGTAACCACGCGTCGCTTCGCTTGCGGGCAGGTTGCGGATCTGGGAGATTTGCCTCAACTCCGGGAGACTCGTGTCGGCCGCAAGTGGAATGTTCGTTGCCGATTCAGAGCTTTGCGCCTCCAGCGGCACATTGGGCGTGAGCACCGTCGAGTCATTCAAAACCAAAGCGCCTCCCACGCTGACGACATAGCCCAAAGCCTCCACGGGACTTCCGACGCGAAAAAATCTCGTAGTGCTGTTATTGACGCGCACGCTGCCGGAACTATCCCGAACCACAAGAAATTCACCCGGGCTTTGACTGACGACATTGCCGAGCACCCGCGACAACTGCTTGGTTGACCGCTGGGCCGCGACCGTCAGATCGCTGATCGGCGTGATCGGCAGGGTGTCGGTGGTCTGAATCCCGGCGAGGTCGTTCAGCCAGATGACATTTCTTCCAGTCAACTTGTTGTTGGCATCCACATCAATCCCAAAAACGCCGGTGGCATCCACCTTGGATCCAAGTAATGTCGCAGCGTTCACTGGGTTGCCATGCGCCACGAGCAACCGGATGCTCCGGCTTGGGTCAACTTGAAGATCCAAGTCGAGCTTTTTTTCCAGGGTTTTGACCCCGGTTATGACTCCGGTGACTTTGACCCAGCGAGCGTCACCAACATTTTTAAACGATTCTTCGCTACCCAACAACATGGGTTTGGGCAGCGAGCCTTGTCCGATTGGAACGAGCTTCTGTTCCTTGACTCTGCCTCGAACACCCCCGCGCGATGTAGTTCCTTCCAAGTCCACCACCTGTCCCGGCTGCAAATTCCATGAAGCATCCCTTGAAGGGGCATTCCGTTCCACGAAGGTCGAGCCAGTGTCGTCCTGCACAAACATCATTCGCCAATCCGGATCAATATAGGTGACCGTGACACGCACACGCACCGGAATGCCATTGGTGGCATCCGTCAACAACGACGCCCTCACTTGGGCGAGATTGGTCAGGACGCCGGCGGTTTGACCAAACAAATCAAGTGTCGCGCCGAGCGTCAATATCAGGCAGGCAATGGCGGCAAGCCGCGATAAAATTTTACAACCCGCCCACGCGGCTAGTCCCGCGACAAACGGAATTCGCGCAAAATGCGTTGGGCCTTGATTTAAAAAAAACTGCATAGTGGTATTCTTAAGTTCGGCAATGGTTCAACCCGGCTGAATTGGTAATTCGAGAATAAACGTCGCGCCCTGACCGTGGCCGTCGCTGTGAACGCTCAATGAGCCGCCCATTTCCTTGGCCGCCAGCGCGCCGCTGTGCAGACCGAAACCGTGCCCGTCCTTGCGCGTCGTAAAACCGTGGTTGAAGATTCGGAGCAAATTCTCCGGCGAAATCCCGACCCCGTTATCCATCACGATTATTTTTATCCGGCCATCGCCGTTGGTCACGCGCACCGTCAACCGCTTGTCCGCTCTCTCTGAATCCTGGCAGGCGTGTTTGGCATTGCGGATCAAGTTCACGAGGATTTGCAAAACCTTGTGCTTCTCGACATTCATCGGCGGCACATTTTCAAATTCGCGGACGACTTCCACGCCGTGACGATCCAGCGCGCCGAGGTTCATGCGCAGGCTATCTTCCACCAGTTCGCGAAGATTGATGACTTCCTTGACGCCGGAAACCCGTGCGTAAGTCTGCTGCATGGTCACAATCTCCTTGATGTGTTCAATGTTCTTCAGGAGCAAGGTCAGTTCATTGACGGTCGTCATTTGATCGGCCAGCAGTTGTTCGGAAAGCTGGGCTAGATAAGCCGGTAATTGTTTGCCCTTCGTGTCGCTGGTGATAAATGTTCCCAAGTCGTGTTCATGTTCCTGAAACATCGTCACCACTTTGGCGAGGCTGGAAGCCTTGGATTTCTTTACGTTGTCCACGACGAGACTGGCCGAGACGTTGACACTGTTGAGCACATTGCCGACGTTATGAAGCACGTTGGTGGCGATTTCCGCCATGCCCGCCTGCCGGGAAGTTTCTAATAGTTGCTGATGCGCCTGTCGCAGTTTGGTCTCGGCTTCCTTGATGACCGTGATGTCGTGATTCATGCCGACAATCCCGATGATGGTGCCAGTGGCGTCGCGCAAGGGAATTTTCGAGCTGAGCACCCAGTGGGTTTCACCGGCGGGGGTGACAATTTTATTCTCACGGTTGATGAGTGCCTGGCCGGTTTGAATCACAGTCTGATCAACGGCAAAATATGACGCAGCCAGTTCTTTAGGATAAATATCAAAATCACTTTTGCCGATGGCTTCAGCTTCCGTCTTGCATCCCATGTTTTTTAATTCGGCCCGATTGGCGAGCGTTTTACGCCCGGAGAGGTCTTTGATGTAAATGGCTTCCGGCAAATTATCAATCATGGTGCGCAGCAGGTTGCGTTCATGCGCCAGATCGGCCTCGACTTGTTTGAGGGCGGTGATGTCCTTGGAGATGCCGAATGTTCCGATGATCTGGCCGTCCTTGTTGCGGAGCGGCATCTTACTGGCAAGCGCCCAGGTTTCCCGGCCGTCCTTCCAAGTTTCTTTTTCCATCTTGCCGATCATGGGACGACCCGTGCGAAGGATCTCCTGTTCATCCTCAAAGGCAGGACGGGCGTGTTCATCCGAGAAGAAATCAAAATCCGTCTTGCCGATCAACTCGGCGGCATCCTTCACCCTGAAGTTTTCAGCCTGCGCCTTGCTGGATTTGATAAACCGGGATTGAACATCCTTGAAATAAATCTGGTCCGGCGAATAATCCAGCAGCGAGCGCAATAAATCGCGCTCATAAGCCAGTTCCCCGGTCCGCTCATCAAGTCGCGTCATGGTCTGCGACAACTGCGCGCGGCTGCGGCGCGCGGCCAGCCGGACGAAAATGACCGCCCCCAACACCACCAAGATGTTCGCGGTGCCGAACATGATGGCGTTTTTCTTGATCCAACCAAAGCTGTCAAATGTCGCGTTGGCCTGCTTGCCGGAAAAATGATAGCCATAGTCGCTAAAGGCATTCGCGGCGGCGGTCACACGTTCGGTCAGCGGTGGAATATCTTGATCCATTGCCTTCATGGCGGCGGCAAAATCCGAGTCTTCCAAGTTCTGGACTTTGCGGAATTCACTGTCCAAGTCGGCAAAGGCACTTTCCAGATTGGATGCAAGCTGCCGGCCCTCGCCTTCGGGCAGAAGTGTCTTGATGTTTTTTAATTCCGCGCGCGTTTGTATCGCAGAGTCCTGCACCGCTTTCGCCTTGACGGTTTTTTCCCCTTGCTGCGCGAAAAGATACTCGTAGGCATTGAGCCGGTAGATGGCCAGATGCTCCTGCAACAACGCCAGGCCGTTGAGCGTGGGCAGACCCTGATGTTCCAGTGATGCGGCGGTTCTCATTCCCGTGTTGCACACCCGCCAGAGCACAAACATCTGCACGATGGCGCAGATAAAAATCAGGAAAACGACCAGAAGGATATTACGGAACGTCGCCCAGAGGGGACGCATCCTCTGTTCGTAGGCTAACGAACCGCGCGCTTCTACCGCCTCATCAGCCTGCAGGTTCAATCGCTTCGCAGGGAGCGCAGGGTTTTCATGACTTGCAGTCAGATTATTTTTTTTGGTTTCTTTCATGATTTCTCTCGTCCACCGCCGGCTTGTTGGACATCTGTTTTTACCTGTGTTTCATGATGGGTAACGGCGCTCATTTGATTTCGATTTCCTTGACGCCTTTTAATTCGGTGTCGTCCGGCACGAGGGCGATGGCGCCTTTCGTCGAGGCCACCAGTGCGACCAAAGCTGCCGCGTCGTTCGCCTTTTTCGGTTCCGAACCGCGACCCGAAAACATCAGCCGCTGCCAGAAGGTTTTGAACTGGCTGCCGTCCATGCCGCTGGCCTGTTGCAGCGCGGCATCCGTCTTATCCGGCAGCACGACGATGATGATCGCCTGTCCGTTGTCCCAATACTTGGTCTTGCCCGTGTAAATGTCCTTGAGATCCTCAGCCGACAGGCTGTCAGCGGCGACGCTGGAATTGGCGATCACCACCGCGCCGTCGAGCGCTTGCGCGCTAAATGCGCAGGCCACCAGCAAGGCGGTGAGCAATCCAATCTTCAGCAAAAATGATTTCATATTCATTTGGCTTAGAAACTGAAGGTGGTTTTGACCGCCAGCATGAACCAGCCGTCGCCGTTTCTCACCGGATTGTTGGCATTGTCCTCCAACAGCGCGGTGCCTCGGATGTAATGGCCTTCAATTTTGAAAACCCACCATGGTTTCGGATCAAATCGGAAGGACAGCGCCAGATCTTTTTGGTAGGCGTCCGACGGGACGGCGGTTCCCTGCCCATTTCGGTTTGCCATATTGGGATAGTCTTCCGTGTAGTAGGAGCCAACCTCCAGCCATTTATTGACCCGGTAAGCGGCTCCGGCATACCAGGTATCTGAATCAAGATCTACGGAAGTGTTCGGCACAGTTTTTCCGCCCACCTCGCTGTGAAACTTATAGTCCACATATTTGTATTCGGCCTGGAAAGTCCAGTTTTTCCACAAGTATTCCAGCGAGCCTTGAATTTCCGGATTGGCATCAACAAAGCCGGTGGTCGCGCCTGGACCGAATGGCGGGTTGACCCGATAATCATAGCTTAACCCTCTGGATATGAACCCGGCGATGCCTGCACGGAGGCCATCCACCGGCGTATTCCACCATAATTGACCACCATATACCGCAGCATTATTACCCATCCCGGTAAAAGACGTGACGGGCGGATTGTTGAACATATTTTGCACCGACCTTGCAATCCCGCCGTTGTCGGCGATATCAGTCATGCCGGCATAAAGTTCATACGAGAGGTCTCCGGCCTTGCTTAAGCCAATGTCGCCATAAATGGAACCGCCATCCAGCGACCCGTCGAAATCCCGCCAGCGGCAGTCATACATACCCTGCGGCAGCAGCACCCACGTGCGTGCCAGGTCAATGGACTGGATGGTATTGTAAATGCCTTGCGGACGGATGATGCGCCCGGCACGAATCCCGAATGCGTCGCTGAAACTGTAATCCACCAACGCATAATCCAGCACCGGATCATACTGTCCCACATTGCCCACATCGAACATGAATCCCTGCGCGGTGATGTGTGTGCGGGGAAATGGATTCATGGACACGTTCAAACCCGCCTCAAAAAATTCCAACGAGCCTGACGCGGTGTTGGGAGCCAGGTAATTATAGGTGCTCGAATATAACAATCCCTGGCTGACGAAACCGTGGAAATCCAGCGGCGGCATATTGGTGCCGAAGAGGTTCAAGTCCGCAGCTTCAAGCCGGCAGACCATCAAGGCAACCGATGAGGCGAGCAGCAAACTTTGTGTTAAACACCTGATGATGTTTCTTTTCATATTTTACGTTGTTTGGACGGCTGGATTAATTTCCGGCACAGGAATCAATTTTTTTTCTGAATGGATTTGGTTTATCGAGCTTCATGTGGAACCGGCGGGAGTTTGATGGCTCGTCATTTTCTGTTTCCGAAGAAGGGCGGTGTCAGTTTCATTATCCAGCATGGCGCGCACTTTGCGGGCGAGCGTGGCAGGCGTGTAAGGTTTGGACAGGAACGCAACTCCCGCCTCCAGCACGCCATGATGGGCAATGGCGTCATCCGTGTAACCAGAAGTAAAAAGGATTTTGATGCCGGGATAAGTCGCCTTCAACCACTCGGCCATCACCTTGCCGCTCATCACCGGCATGATGACATCGGTGACGACCAGACGGATTGGCGGTCCTTTATGTTCCCGCGCCACGTGCAACGCATCCTGGCCGTTGTTCGCGCGCAGCACATGGTAGCCTTGCGCTTCCAAAATGCTGCAGGCCAGATGACGCACGGACGGATCGTCTTCCACGAGCAATAATGTTTCCGTCCCATGCAGAACCGGACTCGCCTCGACAGGTTTTGCTGATGCGTCCACCGGCTGTTCAACTCGCGGAAAATAAATCTTGAAGGTCGTGCCCTTGCCCAGTTCGCTTCGCACTTCGATTTGGCCGCCGCATTGCTGGACGATGGTCTGGCAGGTTGCCAATCCCAAACCGGTGCCCTTGCCCACCGGCTTTGTCGTGAAGAATGCCTCGAACAAACGCTTTTTGACTTCCTCGGTCATGCCGGTTCCCGTGTCGCTGACGCTTAACATCACATAATCGCCGGGAACTACTCCCGCGCATATGTGTGCGTCGTTTTTGTCGAACGTGACATTGCCGGTGGCGATGGTCAGCTTGCCGCCGTTGGGCATGGCATCGCGGGCATTCACGGCCAGATTCATCAGCACCTGCCCGACGTAGCCGGCGTCGGCCTTGATGTGTCCGGTTTCTTTTCCGGGAAAAATCGCCATCTCGATGTGCTCATCAATGAGCCGCCGCAACATTTTTTCCAAATCGGTCACCACGGCATTCAGGTCGAGCACGAGGGGTTCCACCGTTTGTTTGCGGCTGAAAACGAGTAGTTGCCGCGTCAACCCGGCGGCGCGCTCCGACGCGTGCCGGATCTCCTCGGTGTATTTTCGCATTGGGCTTTCCGGTTCAAGGTCGGCCATGATCAAATCGCTGTAGCCCATTATGACCGCGAGGATGTTGTTGAAGTCGTGCGCCACGCCGCTGGCGAGATGGCCGACCACTTCCATTTTTTGCGCCTCGATGAACTGTGCCTCCAGCCGGCGGCGTTCGTCGCGGTCTTTGACTTCTTGCATGGCGCGGCGCACGGCGGGGACGAGCCGGGTGAGATGTCCCTTCAAGACATAATCCGTCGCGCCGCTTTTGAGTGAATCAACGGCCCGTTCCTCGCCCAGCGTCCCGGACACAAAGATCAAAGGTATGGCCGCCCATCTGGCATGGGCGATTTTTAAGGCAGATGTCCCGTCAAATGTGGGCAGTGAGAAGTCCGAAAGGATCAGATCAACACCGCCGCATTCGAGCGCCGCCACAAATTCATCATGGGTTTGCACGCGGGTGATGGCACAAGTGATGCCACCGGATTTTAGGGTGGACTGAACGAGCACGGCATCGTTTATGTCATTCTCTAAATGCAATATGTGCAATGGGAGTTTCATTGGTTACCCGTTTGCAGCAATTGGTCTGCCATTTATATCTTTTTTACCACTGTGCGGCGGCGGTTCATTGAATGCCGCCCAGAAAATGCCCCAGTTGTTGGACCGCTTTCATGAACTCGGAAAAACCCACCGGCTTCACCACATAGGCGTTGACGCCGTGTTTATAGAATTCAAGCAATTCCGGCGTTTCGCGCGAGGAAGTGAGCACCACGACGGGAATTAACTTCAAATGTTCGTCGGCCTTAATGATCTTCAACACTTCCAGCCCGCTGACCTTTGACATCTTGTTGTCGAGCAGCAGCACCACGGGATTGCCGGGCGCGCGGGTTTTGAATTTTCCCCGGTGATAGAGATAATCCAGCGCCTCCGCGCCGTCGTGGAAGACTTCGACCTTGTTGGCCAGATGATGCTCCTCCAGCGCGGCCAGCGTCAGTTCCACGTCCCGCATATCGTCCTCGACTAGCAGGATGTTTTTGATGCTTCTACTTTCAGTGTTCATTGATGGCTTCGTTTTGTTTTGGGATTGAAAAATAAAATGTCGCGCCGCCATCCATGATGCCTTCCGCCCACACCCGGTCCCATGCCGTTGGATGATACTCTGGACGTTCGGAATAACTGAACGCCTCCAGTTCTTCATTGGCGACGTGCGGTGACCCGTTGTTCCAGTTCGAAATGCAGACGGTGGATTTTCTCCTCCGCGTGTTTGCGTTCGCTGATGTCGCGCGCCACTTTCAATGCGCCGATAATTTCGCCTGTGGCATCCTTGATCGGCGAGACTGTGACTGAAATGTTAATCGTCCGTCCGTCTTTGGCTTGTCGCAGCGTCTCAAAGTGCTCACACTTTCGCCGCGCTTGATCTTTCCAAGAATTTGATCCTTCTCATCATGCCGGCCAGATGGAATCAGTCGCATGATGGAAGTTCCGACCATCTCGCCGGACGTTTAGCCAAAAATCTTTTCCGCGCCTGTATTCCAACTGGTGATGAAGCTGTTTCCGCCTGTTCCGTCCGCACTACCCCATGCGCCTGAATCAGGTTTGCAGGGTGAAATGGAAGGCGTGGCAAAGAAATTAGGCGCGAAACTTCTTACCCAAGGAGAAGCGCGCCTCTGCTAATGGTTGAAACCTTTTTATTTAGAACGAAAAGCGCAGGCCTGCGCGGACGACGCCAAAAGCCTTCGTTTCATTTGGCCATACCACGCGGGCGTCCGCAAATATTCCCACATACTTCACAAAGCGATATTCCAAGCCGCCGCCCCCCTGGCCAAACCAATATTTTCCATCATCGAACTGATGGCCGCCACCGCCAAGGACATAAGGCGCAACCCCGCTGTCGCCCAATGGGAGGCGCAACATCAGATTTGCCGAGGCGTTGTCAATAAAGATTCCGGTGGTGTTGTGCGAATCAGCCTCGGCCCCGATGCCAAGGAAGCGGGTTGCGAAATAATTGACACCCGCGCCGGCACCCCACTGGGTATTTTGCCGGATGCTGTGAAGGCTCATGCTGCCAAGATGGTCAATGGTATATTGCCCGACCGCTGCCGTCCCAAACGCGTCCACGGACAGTTCATTGGCACGGTAATATCCCGGTTGTTCATAACTGGGACCCTGATCATTGCTGGCGAATGCGCTGTTGGTGTTCATATCATCGGCAGCGTGCAAGGAAGTGGCGGTGACGATTGCGATAGCGGTCAAGGCCGAAAGACAGTTGTTTGTTTTCATTTTTTAACAGGCTAGTTTGTTTTCAAATCGCGAACGACAATCAATCAGCGTAGAAAATGCCAACTATTTTTCCGCTCATATTCAAGAAATTGCCCCTGTTGTTTCCTTTTGGTCAAAGGCATTATGCAATTTAATGCGATTTGCATTGATGGACAGGAAATCGTTCAGAAGTCCGTTTCAGAACGGCAGCGCGACTTTTCGCCTTATTGATGGGGACGTAACGCAGACTAAAACTGATTATTTGCTGCAACCCTTGACGGTTGTGATATGGTTTGTTGATCCTTGATTCAAAACGAATACCGAATATGTTGCTTTCGAAGCAGCCGGTGTTTTCGAGAATTGAAATTTGCATAAATGAAAATATTGCCGACTTGCCGTCTGGTTAAGATTAATTTGAATCTGTTCACGATCACAGTTGCTTTGACAGGATTTATCTGCCTTGCATTTACCGGACAAGCTCAAACTTTGATTTGGAATCCCGCCAAAAATGCCACCCATCCTTCCGACGGCAGCGGTGCATGGCAGACAGCCAACGACTGGTGGAACGGTTCGGCAAATGTCAGCGGCACATGGAGCGGAAGCAATCCCAGCGGCGCGATTTTTGGCGCAGGAACTCCCGGCAATTATGCGATAATCCTGTCTCCCGCTGTCACCGCCACAAATGTGACATTTAACACTTCCGGTTATGCATTGTCAGGGAGTCCTCTAACAGTGACAGCCGCTGGCGGGACACCGGGAATCATTCTGGCAAGCGGGGTGACCAATCAAATTGGCGTCGTGCTGACCAATTCAAGCGGATGGGATTTTTCACTTGCGGCAAACAGCATGATAACGTTGGGTGGCGGATTTCAATCCGGCGGAAATCCGCGAATTTTAGGAAATGCCCCAAGCACGAGCGTCGTAAATATCACCAATGGGATTTATATTGAGAGCGGGACATGGGGGATCAATGGCGTGACCCTAAATGTTACTGGCAGCACCACAATTGTTAATGGGAACAGCCGTGTGGACATTGGACGGATCACGGCGGCGACTGTCAATGTGGGAAACGGTGCACAGATCAACGCAAATATCACCTTTCCCAATGATAACAACTCCAATCTTCAAATTTCGCGCGGGCAGGCGGTGACACTTAATGTTTTGAGCAATGGTTTGGTCAGCACCGTCAACAATGGCTCATTTGCGGGAGGCAGTCTGGTTGTTCTGCCAGATTCAAGCAGTCAGGCGACGTTAAATGTGCTGCCGGGTGCGACTGTCAATGTCGGCACCGGGCCTGGTGGAACTCCCGGAATGAACAGTGTCAGCTTAAAATCCATTGTCTTGCTTGGAGGCAATAATAGCACAAGCAACACTACCTTTTCATCCGGTGCCTCCGGCATAGTCAATGTTTCGGGCGGCACAGTCACGGCGCTTGGGATTCAGTTCGGCAGTTCGGGCGGAATTTATACTCCAAATCCAACGGCTCAGTTTAATCTCACTGGCGGAACTGTTTATTTGGGAAGCGGTGGAATAAATCTCGGATCAGGAGTTACTGGTTTTACCTCGCCAATGGTTTCACTTTCAGGTGGCACACTGGCAGCCGTGGCGAGTTGGTCTTCCACCATGCCGATGAACATAACTAACAATGTTACCTTTCAAGCTGCGGACGCAAATGGCAATTCTGGAAACATCATCTTGTTTGGCGCGCTATCGGGAAACGGTGGTCTCACCAAGACTGGTGGCGGCACATTGACGCTGTCGGGAACCAACACCTACACGGGCGGCACAATCATCAATGCGGGTTCGTTGGCACTGACCAGCGCGAGCACTGGAGCCGGGGCTTACAGCGTGGCCAGCAACTCAGTTTTGAATGTGCAGGTAGCCAGTTTGGGATCGTCCTTGAATGTCTCTTCGATGACTTTAAGTAATGGCGCCATTCTGAGTTTGAATCCCAATACGTTTGGAAATTTGACTGCTCCTATTTTTAATGTCAGTGGAACCTTGTCCACGGCGGCCACCAACATTATCAATTTCAATGCCAGCACGCTGCCATCCGGCCAGTTCCCGCTGATTAAATACGGCTCATTGAGTGGCGATGGTTTTAATGCATTTGCCTTGGGTGCGGTGACATTTCAGGCCGGTTCGGGAGGTTCCGCCACACTGGTAAATGACACTGCCAACCAGAGCATTGATTTGAACCTTGTCGTCAGTTCGGCGACCCCGCTCAAATGGGACGGAACTACAAACGGCAACTGGGACATCAATACCACCGCCAACTGGCAGACCAATGCCTATTATACTGAAAGCAACGGCGTCGGTCCGGCGGTCACCTTTGATGACACGGCTCACGGTCCCAATACGGACATCGTCCTGAACACAACCGTTTCGCCAGCGGTCGTCGTGGTCAGCAATTCAGTTTTGAGTTATAACATAAATGGATCCGGCGGCATTGCTGGAACGGGTGGATTATTGAAGGATGGATCGGGAACTTTCACGTTGGGTGGAAACAACACTTACACCGGCGGAACGACCATCAATCAAGGGACGCTGACTTTAGGCCCGACCAATAACGCTGACACGGCCTACACTGTCAACGGCGGCACGTTGAATCTGGCATTGACCACCAGAAATAATTCTCTGGCGATGACCAGTCTGACCTGCGGCAGTAATGCTCCGCAGTTGAGTTTGAATCTGGGTAACTTAAGCAACATCGGCGCTCCTGCCATCAATGTGAGTGGAAATTTAAGTCTTAATGGCAACGTGACGGTGAATGTGACAAACACCCCGCCGACCGGCACCGAGGTATTATTACAATATAGCGGAATACGCAGCGGCACCGGAAACTTTGTCGCGGGATCAATTCCAGCCGGGGCGACCATCGTAGATAACGTAGCCAGCCGGCAAGTGCAGTTGAATTACAAGCTGGGCACACGCGTTGTAATACCAGTCTATAACACAAATGAAATTGTGGTCGCAATTACAACGCCGCAAGAATACGGAGCGGCGGGCGACGGAATCACCGATGACAGCGCAGCGTTCCAGAATGCGATAAACGCGGTGTATAATTCAGGCGGTTCGGGCGGTGGTGTGGTTTTTGTGCCGGTTGGAAATTATGCCTTTTACAACAACATTACTATTCCCACCGGAGTAACTCTGCACGGCGACTGGCAGGATTGGACCAAAGGCACCAACGGATTAGTGGGAACAACATTCAAAGTTTATTTCGGTTCGGGACAGTCCAACGGCACGCCTTTTATCACGATGAGTCGTTCGAGCACGCTAAAAGGTATCAACATCTGGTATTCAGGCCAAGACCCGAACAACATCGTCAGTTACCCTTACTCAATATCAGCCAATTCAGACTGTGTGGTCGAGAATGTTGCCTTGGTCAATTCCTATCAGGGCATCATCGGGTCTCAATCACACAGGCACATTTTTTCAACCGTTGTTGGCACGCCATTATACAACGGGATTCAGGTGTATGACATCTATGACATTCCACTCCAGCAGGACATACGTTTTTCGCCGGCTGCCTGGGCAAATTCAGGATTGACGAACGCCCCAGTAGCCGGCGGTTCCTATGCGACGTGGATGCGAAATAATGGGACGGCAATGATAATGATACGGGATGACGGCGAAATTTCGATGGACACCTGGATCAGCGGTTACAACATCGGGATACTATTCACTAACACCGGCAATGGCGATCCCGGCTGCACCTTTTATTCCGGGGCGATCACCAATTGCGCCGTCGGCATCATGGCGCAAAATATGCCCAGCGCCCTCGGATTGATGTTCGCCAATTTTACATTAGATGACGATGTCGCCGTCAAGCGCACCCGGACCGATACGGATGCGAACATACAGTTTGAGCATTGCACACTCATCGG
>DATAUQ010000005.1:0-2556 GCA_036268155.1 Verrucomicrobiia bacterium
GCCGTCAGACATCACCAGCGCAATATAGATGGAATTTTTATTCAAAGGCGGCGAGGGTGGTTGTTGCGGCTGCACCAGCTTGTCTATGCGAATGCCGCTCATCACACTGGCATTGCGTAGATAGTCGCTGCAAACAAGCCCTTTGGCATAACGGCTTGCGAGAGCAACGCCATCCCCTTCACCAATCCCGACGCCCACGCCACCATAAGGAAATCCTGTTACAGCAATATTCGGATTCATTTCGGAAAAAATCTCCGCCATAAGCCGACGTTCGGCAAAGCCATCAGAACCCGGCTTGACTTCGTCCACCGGTCCCACAATCCAGAACATGACGCTGTGCCATTGAAAATCATAGGCAAATGTGCAATCCGCTAAAGTTGGTGGATATGTAAATCTGCATAGATAATGACTCAACTGGCTTTTGTAATTTGTCCAGACCCAGCGCATCCCTTCGACATAAGTTTTGAACCGGTCACGCAGATCAATCTTTACAGGTATTCCAAGTTTTTGAGCCAATTCCGGTGTGGCCACAATTAAATCTTCACATTCTGCGACATCCACTGCCAACACACGGCCACGATATAGCTTTGGGTCTGGAATGATTGCGCCTTTATAGACACTGGAAAATTGTTTGAAGAGGTCCGGCCAATTCGTCACCACCTCATAGCTGTCTATGTAGCCCTTCTCTTTATGCCAATCCAGCCACGTCCGATCTTCCTGACTTTGCTGAATCCAGATTCGCGGTTGTTCGCGGCTCGTCAAGCCTTGCAGACAGGTGATGGCGACGCGTTCTTCATTGCTTAATTTTTCCACATTCACAACCAACAGATGACGCGCTGGCGGTTTGGATTTGGGCAGATAAGTGTCGCCCCAAGGCCGTGGTGTGACGGCATACGGCAGATTTCCCGGCAATGGTTCCGGTTTCTGAATCTGATCCAGTTCGGCGAGTCCGCTGCGAAAAGCGTCAGTGGTCAATTCGCCCTTTTCCAACTCACACCAGAGAACACCGCGCAGCAACAATTGTTCGGCAAAGTAACGGTCTGATTCGTCAGAACCGCTCGCAACTCCTCCCATCCATACATCTCGCGCGCCATGAAAACTGGCTCCAAGATGTCTAATGAGTGCTGCCGCTGGATGCTGTTCATAGCCAGCACCAAAGTTAATCAGCGGAAGAACTTGATCTCCGGCGGCAAAACTTTGCGCATCAAGCCACTGAATGTTTTCTTCGTCAGTCGGCAACATTTCTTCATTGAGGCCGATTGGATGTCTGGGAATGGAGGCGTGAGGATTTTTTTCTTTATCCATCGGGCCGCCAAATCCACCAGTATCAATACCAATGGCATCATGGCCGAAATAACTAAAGTGACCGAGGTCTTTCCATTCTCCATTAGTTTTGACACATGGATGACAAAACGGAACCCCGCTCATGACGAGGCATCCGCCCGCCGCGTGAAATTTGCGCAGGTTATTGAAAGCTATTGCAGGAAAGGCGTTCCCATACGGCATTACAAGAATGGTGAAACGTTGTGCGTTGAAATTTGTTGAATCCGACAATTCCGCCGCTGAAAGTGCCTGAGCTTCGATGCCATGTTGCGCAAGCACTTCAATCATCTTGAACGGTGGCAACGATGGAGCACCCCCGACAGTAGGAAATCCTTTTTCCTCAAAGACAGCGACACGCGCTCCTGTTATACTTATCGTTTGGGAAAATCCTGTGAAACATGAACAAAGAAAAACCATTGTCCATGCGCGCAGTAAATTTGACCCGCGTTTCTTCACGTTGGTAGATTTTTAGCCGACGCTTCCTTCGAGGCTCACGCCCAGAAGTTTTTGCGCTTCGACGGCGAATTCCATCGGCAGTTCCTTGAAGACTTCTTTGCAGAAACCATTCACGATCATGTTGACCGCATCTTGCGTGGCGAGGCCGCGCGAGTTGCAATAAAAAATTTGGTCTTCGCCGATCTTGGAGGTCGAAGCTTCGTGCTCGACACTCGCCGTCGTATTTTTTACTTCGATATAAGGAAACGTGTGCGCGCCGCATTGATTGCCAATCAACATGGAATCGCATTGCGAAAAATTACGGGCGTTCGCCGCAGTTTTCTGAATTTTTACGAGGCCGCGATAACTGTTCTGACCGCGCCCGGCGGAAATTCCTTTCGACACAATCGTGCTGCTCGTGTTCTTGCCGATGTGAATCATCTTCGTGCCGGTGTCGGCCTGCTGAAAATTGTTGACGACGGCGACGGAATAAAATTCCCCTTTCGAGCCATCGCCAAGCAAAATGCAGCTCGGATATTTCCAAGTGATCGCCGAACCGGTTTCCACTTGCGTCCAGGTGATGCGCGAGTTTTTGCCTTTGCACAATCCGCGTTTCGTCACGAAATTGTAAATGCCGCCCACGCCGTTTTTGTCGCCGGGATACCAGTTCTGCACCGTTGAATATTTGATGGACGCATTATCGAGCGCGACCAGTTCCACGACCGCCGCGTGCAATTGGTTTTCATCGCGCATGGGCGCGGTGCAACCTTCCAGGTAACTCACGCTGGCGCCTTCATC
>DATAUQ010000006.1:0-53005 GCA_036268155.1 Verrucomicrobiia bacterium
CGGCACGGCATCCTTCAGCGCGGCTTGCAGAACAAAATAAACGGTCGGGCTGCTGATGTTCCCAAATTCGCGCAGCACGGCGGAGCTGTGGCGAACGTCGGATTCGGTCAAATTTAATTTTTCGCGCAATGACAAAATCACATCGCGCCCGCCGGTGTGCAAAATCCAGCCGGTGATCTGGTCGCGTTTTATTTTTGCGGCAATGAGCGAGTCGGAAAACAATTTCGCGGCGATTTTGCCGGCGACTTGCGGGACTTGCGGGAGCAAAATATTCCGCAGCATCCCATTTTTGTGGCTAAAGCGCAGCGTGTCGCGTTCGGCGGTCACAAGTTCCGACGCGGCGAATTTCCACTCGACGCGGCGTTTATTTTTGGGCGGCGGTTCGTTTGACAAAACCGCCGCGCCCGCGCCGTCGGCGAACAAACACGCGCTGATTAAAACGCCCGGATCGTCGTCGAGAAAAAATGCGGCGCTGCAAATCTCGACGCAGACGGACAAAACTTTTTTGGCGCGTCCGGCGGCGAGGATGGATTCTGCCGAGCGCAAATTCGGCAGCGCCGCGCCGCAACCCTGACCGACCAGATCGAGCGCAAAAATATTTTCGCGCAGGCCGAGTTGTTCGCTGACGTAACTCGTGAGGCCGGGACACAAATAGCCGGTGCAGGTGCTGATGAGGACGGCGTCAATTTCATTTGGCTGACAGCCTGCATTTTTCAACGCGCGCTGCGCTGCTTCGGTTGCAAGTGCGGGCGCGTGTCTGGCGAAGCGGGCTTGCAGCGCGTCGGGTGTCTGGTTGAAAATTTCGTCCAGCGGTTCCAGTGCAAGATGGCGCGCGTCAATGCCGTTGTCGCCGCAAAGGACTTTTTTAAGGATGGCGCGGGAGCGCGGTTTTAGCTGTGGAAACTGCGGCCAGTTTTCCAGCGCGGCCCAGCATTCGCGCTGAGCGTAGCAGCGCGGCGGAACGGCGGTGCCGAGTCCGATGAAAAACATGGCGGACTTTAGCGCAGGTTGCGCGCGCGCGCCACTTTATAGGAAGAAAACGGCGGCGGAAAAAATTCCCGCCGCCGTTCGCGCAAAATAATTTTTTACTTCAGACCGACGAGGTAGCCAAAGCGGGCACGAAAGAGTTCGGGCGTCATGTTGATGACCGCGCCGAGTCTGGCGAGCTGCTTGGCGTCGTCAAAATCTTCGCGTTCGAGGCGGATCATGTAGGCGCAGGCACATTCGTAGGCTTCGCCGTCCACGTTGACCTTGCGGTTTTGCATGCGGCCGGTTTTGGGATCGAGCATGTCGTCGAACGGCAGCGGGTTCATCTTGCCGTCCACGAAGCTGATGATGGCGCCGTATTTGTCGGATTCGGACGACAGCAAAAATTTCACGGCAGCGTAGCCGAGGTCGCGCGTGTATTCGGCGTCGAACGGAATCGGGTCGGCGCAGCGAAGTTCGTAACCGAGGTCTTTGTCAATGAAGGTCATTTTGATGCCGAGCTTTTCGAGGCGCTGCGTCAAAAGTTCCTTCATCAGGCGGCCAAATTCAATTTCGCCCAAACGCAAATGGCCGTGGTCGTCGCGAATGATTTTTCCGAAACGCTCAAGCTGGCCTTCGGGCATAGCGGCGAGCAGACCTTTTTCGCCGAGCGATTCAATCAAGCCTTCGGCGAGGACGACGAGGCCGTATTGAGAGCCTTCGGCTTTACGCTTGATAATGGAGCCGATGATGATGTCGCAAACTTCGTCCACGGTCACGGGACGTCCGCGGAATTCCTCGGAGATGACCGAGAGCGTGGCGGCTGCAGCCTTGCCGATGCCCAACGCGAGATGTCCAGCCGCGCGACCCATGCTGATGATAAGATACCAGCGCGAAGTCGTGCGCGCGTCTTCCATGAGATTGCGGACAAGCTGCACGCCGTAATGCCGCGCGGTTTCGTAACCGAACGTCGGCGCGGTGCCCGGGAGCGGCAAATCGTTGTCAATCGTCTTCGGGACGTGCGCGACTTTGATGTCGCCGTTGCTGCGCTTGCGGACGACACTTGCGGAAAAAGCCGTGTCGTCTCCGCCGATGGTCACGAGCGCGGTGATGCCGAGTTTGTGGAACACCGTGAAAATATTTTTCATGTGCTCCTCGGACTTTGTCGGATTCGTGCGCGCGGTGCCGAGAATCGAGCCGCCCTTGAGGTGGATGTCGCGCACGTCGCGAATGGCCAGCGGCTTGATCTGCGTCGTGTCGCCTGCTGCCAGATGTTTGAAGCCGTCGCGGAAGCCGATGACTTCGTAGCCTTGATTGATGCCTTCAATCGTGGCCGCCGCGATGACGCCGTTGAGTCCGGGAGCCGGACCGCCGCCGACCAAAATTCCAAGTCTGCCTTTGCTCATGTGAATATGCGTTGTCGTTGGTTAAAAACGTGAACGCTGGAAGATGCGCGAACTTGAGAAAAAATTCAATTCCATTCTTGCCGCAATAAATTCACAATGACGGAAATGCAACGCGCCGTTTTTCTCGACCGTGATGGAACGCTCATCGCGGAAAAAAATTATCTCTGCCGCGCCGAGGACGTGGAAATTTTTCCCGGCGCGGGCGGCGCGTTGAAAAAATTGTCGGACGCCGGTTTCAAACTGTTCATCGTCTCGAACCAGTCCGGCGTCGGGCGCGGTTACTTCACGCTTGCCGATGTCGGGCGCGTCAACGAGCATCTTGCCCGCGAACTCGCGCGCGACGGCGTGCGCTTCGAGAAGATTTTCATCGCGCCCGAAGCGCCCGACCAGCCGAGCCGCGGACGCAAGCCGTCGCCACAATTTTTATTTGATGCACGGGATGAATTTGATCTGGACCTCGCGGAAAGTTTCATGGTCGGCGACAAATTGATTGATCTGGAATGCGGCTGGAACGCCGGCGTGAAAAAAAGTATTCTCGTGCGCACCGGCTACGGCGCGGAAACCGAGCGCGCGGCGGCGAACAAATTCGCCAGCGCCGTGATCGTGGACGATTTGAACGGCGCGGCGGATTGGATTTTGGGTTCGTTGAATGGTTAAATTGTTGAATGTTAAAACGATTTATGCGCGGCTGGCAAATCCAATTCAACGATTCAACCATTTAACCAATTACAAAAAATGTGCGGCATCATCGGATTTGTCGGAAAAAAATCGGCCTCGCCCATCCTGCTCGAAGGATTGCGGCGGCTGGAATATCGCGGCTATGACAGCGCGGGCGTGGCGTTGTTGCACGAAGGCAGCGTGCTTGTCCGCAAGAAAAAGGGAAAAATTGAGGAAGGTCTTGCGCGACTTTTGAAATCCGAACCCGTCGCGGGAAATCTCGGCATCGGCCACACGCGCTGGGCCACGCACGGAATTCCTTCGGACAAAAATTCCCATCCGCACCTCGACCAATCCGGAAAAATCGCCGTCGTCCACAATGGTGTCATTGAAAATTTCGACGCGCTCAAACAAAAGCTGCTCAAAGCCGGGCATACGTTCAAATCGGACACCGACACGGAAGTCCTCGCGCACTTGATCGGCGTTCATTATGAAAACCGGCGCGCAAAAGTAGTGGGACAGGCTTCCAGCCTGTCCATTTCCAACCCAAAGCGAAAAAATTACTCTGAACTGGACAGGCAAGATGCCTGTCCCACTAAACTGACCCAAGCCGTCTGCGATGCGTTGCGCGAAGTCATCGGCACTTACGGTCTCGCCGTGATTTGCGCCGACCAGCCGGACACGATTGTCGGCGCGCGGCGCGGTTCGCCGCTTATCATCGGCATCGGCACGGGCGAAAATTTTCTCGCCAGCGACGCCAACGCCATCGTCGCGCACACGAAAAAAGTTGTCTACTTGAGCGACTACGACGTCGCCACCGTCACCAGCGACCGTTTCGACGTTTTGAATCTCGGCACGGACACCGCGACTGTTCAGATCAGCAATCTGGAATTTTCGCAGGAAGACGCCGCGCGCGGCAAACACGCGCACTTCATGCTCAAGGAAATTTATGAGCAGCCGCGCACGATTGAAAATGCCCTGCGCGGCCGCGTGGACGCGGAAGGCGCGACCGCGCGGTTCGGCGGTTTGAACATGACCACGGAACAATTGCGTTCGATTGACCGCATTGTCATCGCGGCCAGCGGCACGAGCTGGCACGCGGCGCTCGTCGGCGAATATCTGATCGAGGAACTCGCGCAGATTCCGGTCGAGGTCGAGTTCGCGCACGAATTTTGTTACCGCAACGCGCCGCTCGAACGCGACACCGTGCTGCTCGTGCTTTCGCAATCCGGCGAAACCGCCGACACGCTTGCCGCGTTGCGCGAGGCGAAGCGTCGTGGCCATCGCGCGCTCGCCATCGTCAACGTCGTCGGCAGCACCATCGCGCGTGAATCGGACGGCGGCATTTATATGCACGCCGGTCCGGAGATCGGCGTCGCCTCGACGAAGGCATTTGTCTCGACGCTCACGGTTTTGTCATTGCTGGCCGTGCATTTGGGGCGGATGCGAAATCTCCCGGCAAAACGCGCGCTGGAAATTCTGCACGCGCTCGAAGCCGTTCCGAAACAGATCGAGAAACTCCTCGCACAAAATGATTCGTTGAAAAAAATCGCGAAGAAATATGCGAAGGCGGATGATTTCTTTTTTCTCGGACGCGGCTACACGTTTCCCATCGCGCTCGAAGGCGCGTTGAAGCTGAAGGAAATTTCCTACATCCACGCCGAAGGTTATTCGGCGGCGGAAATGAAGCACGGGCCGATCGCGTTGATTGATAAAAAGACGCCGACGGTTTTTCTCGTGCCGCAGGATTCGATGTATGACAAGACGATGGCGAACCTAGCGATGATCCGCGCGCGTCGAGGCCCGATCATCGCGCTGGCGACTGAAGGCGACAAGGCGATCCAGAAAGTGGCCGACGACGTGATTTATCTGCCCAAGGCGCTCGAACCGATTTATCCGATCCTGGCGACCGTGCCGTTGCAACTCTTTGCGTATCACATCGCCGTCGCGCGCGGCTGCGACGTGGACAAGCCGCGCAATCTGGCCAAGAGCGTGACGGTGGAGTGAATGTGACTTATCCGCCTTGTCAACTTTGTGGAGTCAACCCTGCATCTTGCAAAGCGCATATCATTCCAAAGCAATTTTACAAACGTATTCGTGGTGATGCGCCGCACTTATTAGATCTCAATGTAGAAGAAAAAGTAAATCAGCGCTTCTCTCAAAGTGGAGTTAAGGAACAAGGTATTCTTTGCACAGATTGCGACCGAAAACTTGGCGTGTTCGACCGATATGGCTACAGTGTTTTGCCAGAAAAAATTGTTCAGAATAAAATTACTATCACAAGCGCAGGCGTCAACATTTACGATCTTGGTTTGGTTGATATTAAGAAATTCAAACTTTTTCTCATCGCATTAGTTTGGCGAGCATCACAATCTTCTCATCCGTTGTTTCAGGCCATAAAAATTGGTCCCTACGAAGAAAAATTTCAAAATATTCTATCTGGCAAAGACAACTTATGGCTGGAACGAATAGATTGCGTGATCGTTCACTTCAAACCACCAATGTTTAATCGAATTCTTTTTCGTCCATTCCATGATAAATGTGAGGATATAAATGTGATTCAGTTTTATCTCTACCCTTGGAAGCTTGTAATCAAACTGGATGGACGGCCATTTGGAAACTCCTTAAATCATCTCGCATTAAAAAATTTAGGTTCAACATACGCGTTGATGATTTCGACACTTTCCAAAGGCGAATTGAAAGTTTTGGCGAATTTGCAAAAGAAACTCCAAGCTTCCAACAAATTGTAAACTGTGGCTAAATGTGCCGCGTGAAAATCGTTGGCATCATTCCCGCGCGGTTTGCTTCGACGCGGTTTCCCGGCAAGCCGCTCGCACTCATCGGGGGCAAGCCGCTCATCCAGCACGTCGTCGAGCAATGCCAGCGCGCGAAGTCGCTTTCGGAAATAATTGTGGCTACGGACGACACGCGCATTTGGGAAGTCGCGCAGAATTTCTGCCGCGTGGAGATGACGCGCCCGGAACATCCGAGCGGCTCGGACCGCATCGCGGAAGTCGCGGAACGTTGCGCATGCGACGCGGTCGTGAACATCCAGGGCGACGAACCGTTGAACGAGCCGTCGGTGATTGACGCGGTGGCGAATGCGCTGGCGCAAAATGAAATGTCCACCGCCGCGACGCGCATCAAAAATCCCGGCGAGCTGGACAACCCGAACGTCGTGAAAGTTGTTGTCAACGCCGCCGGTCGCGCGTTATATTTTTCGCGGCGCACGATTCCCTGTCTGCGCGAGGCCGCCAGTGGTTCGACGAACGAACAGTTGGCGGCGTTTGCTTTTTTGAAACATCTGGGCATTTACGGTTACCGGCGCGAGACGCTGCTGCGGCTGGTGAAATTCCCGGTGTCGCCGCTGGAAAACGCGGAGAAGCTGGAGCAGTTGCGCGCGCTGGAAAACGGCATCGGCATCGCGGTCGTGAAAGTGGATTACGACAGCATCGGCGTGGACGCGCCGGAAGACGTGGCGCGGGTGGAAGAAATTCTGAAAAAACTTTAGCCACAGATGGACACAGATTTACACAGATAAAAATTTTGCTACGTTGGCCTTTTTGAAAATCTGTGTTTCATCTGTGTTAATCTGTGGCTAAAAATAATTTGAAATGAAATTCATATTCGTAACCGGCGGCGTGGTGAGTTCGTTGGGCAAGGGCCTGACGGCCGCCGCGCTCGGCACGTTGCTCGAAAATCGCGGCCTCAAGGTCACGCTCCAGAAATTCGATCCCTATCTCAACGTTGATCCCGGCACGATGTCGCCGTATCAGCACGGCGAAGTTTATGTGCTCGACGACGGCGCGGAGACCGACCTCGACCTCGGCCATTACGAGCGCTTCACGAACGTCAAGCTGACGCGCATGAACAATCTCACGAGCGGCCAGGTTTATCAGACCGTGCTGAACAACGAGCGCGAGGGAAAATATCTCGGCAAGACGGTCCAAGTCATCCCGCACGTCACGGACGAAATCAAAAATCGCATCCACGCGCTCGCGGAAAAATCCAAGGCCGACGTCATTATCACGGAAATCGGCGGCACGACCGGCGACATCGAAGGCTTGCCGTTTCTCGAAGCCATTCGCGAGTTCGCGCTCGAAGTCGGTTACAACAACGCGATCTTCATGCACGTCACCTATGTGCCGTTCATCAAGGCGGCGGGCGAATTGAAAACCAAGCCGACGCAGCAATCCGTCGCCAAGCTGCGCGAAATCGGCATCATGCCGCACGTTCTGGTCTGCCGCTGCGAAAAGCCGCTCGACAAGGAATTGCGCCAGAAAATTTCCATGTTCTGCAACGTCCCGCTTGAAGCCGTCATCGAGGAAAAGGACGTTGACCATTCCATTTACGAAGTGCCGCTGATGCTCCAACGCGAGCGCGTGGACGATCTGGTCTGCCGCCTTTTGCATCTCGACACACCGGTCGCGAACATGGCGCACTGGCAGGAGATCATCCGCAAACTCATCGCGCCGCAACATCGCGTGCGCGTCGGCGTCGTGGGAAAATACATCGGCTTGCAGGACGCGTATAAATCTGTTTACGAGGCGATCATCCACGGAGGCATCGGCAACGATTGCGGCGTGGAGATCGTGCAAGTGGACGCCGAGGAAATCGAAAAGGACGGCGCGGAAAAAATGTTGCGCGGCCTCGGCGGAATTCTGGTTCCCGGCGGATTCGGCGAACGCGGCGTCGAAGGAAAAATTCTCGCCGCGCAATACGCGCGCGAAAATAAAATCCCTTACCTCGGACTTTGCCTCGGAATGCAGATCGCGACGATTGAATTTGCGCGCAACGTTTTGAAGATGCCCAAGGCGCACTCGACCGAATTCGATCTGCACACGCCCAATCCCGTCATCGCGATGCTCGACGAACAGACGCGCGTCACGAAAAAAGGCGGCACGATGCGCCTCGGCTCGCAGCCGTGCCAGTTGACGCTCGGCACAAAGGCGGCGGAGCTTTACGGCTCATTCGTCATCAACGAACGCCATCGCCACCGCTACGAATTCAACAACGCCTACCGCGAAAAATTCGAGAAAGCCGGATTTGTTTTCAGCGGCAATTCGCCCGACGGCAAACTCGTCGAGGTCATCGAACTGAAAGACCATCCGTTTTTTGTCGCGAGCCAGTTTCATCCTGAATTCCAGAGCAAGCCGCACCAGCCGCATCCACTGTTCAAGGCCTTCATCGCCGCCGCGCACCAGAACATCCATCGCAAGCCGTTGTGAAATATTCTTCTCCCTCACCTCGCCAAACGAGGCAAGGCCACGTAGCTTGGAAGAAAAACCAACCCCATAAAGCCGGTTTCTCCCGCTATGGTTAAAATGCGATTGCATCGCCGTTTGTTCCGCACGAATTCAAACCTGTCAGGTTGAAAACATTTGTGAATGATTCCCGGTTTAGTCCGATTTCACCGGCCAACGCCGGGGCTGAATGGTTAAATCCATTCGGGATTTTTTTGTTGCGTCTTGCGTTAAAAATGATTCGGGCAATTCGTATCATTGAATTTTCCGGCGCTTGCTGCAGACTGTGAGCGCAATGAGAATCCTCGCCCTCGATCACGGCAGCAAGCGCATCGGCGTCGCCGTAAGCGACGAAACCAAAACCATCGCGCAGCCGCTGGAATATATCCTCACCGAGCCGTTCGTGGATTTTCTCGTGCGCCTGAAAAAAATCCTCGTCGAGAAGGAGATTGACCTCATCCTCATCGGCCTGCCGCGCAACATGGACGGCAGTTACGGCCCGGCGGCGCAAAAGGTGGAGGCCTTCGTCGGCGTCTTGAAAACCGCCATCACCGTCCCGATAAAAATGTGGGACGAGCGGCTAACGAGTTCGCAGGCGAACAAGATTTTGATCCAGGGCGGCGTCCGCCGTGACAAGCGCAAAGAGAAAGTGGACAAAATGGCGGCGGCGATTTTGTTGCAAAGTTATCTGGACGGAATTTGAACCGGAGAATTGAACAACAAAGTAACAAAGTAACGAAGATGAAGAATCATTTTCAGACGCCAATGAAACAATTTGTTTTGTCTGCCTTTGTTCTTTTGTTCCTTTGTTGTTAATAAATTCCGTGAAATTCAAACTCGTCATCGCTTACGACGGCACGGCTTACCAAGGCTGGCAGGTGCAGAAGATCGGCACGGGCGTGCAGGAAAAAATCGAGGCGGCGTTCGGCAAAATGTTTCCCAGCGTGAAACGTATCCACAGTTCCAGCCGCACGGACACCGGCGTCCACGCGCTCGGCATGGTCGCGCACGTCGAGATTCCGCGCGCGGAATTCAAGATGCCCGTCGCCCGACTCGCGCTTGCGCTCAACGCCTTTTTGCCGGACGACATCCGCGTGATGTCGGCGGCGCGCGTGCCGGACAAATTCCATGCGCGCTTCGACGCGAAAGGAAAGCAGTATCGTTACTTCGTCTGGAACCATCCGGCGATGAATCCACTGCTGCAAAATCGCGCGTGGCATTTTCCGATGAAACTGGATTTGGCGAAAATGCGGGCGGCGGCGAAATTATTCATCGGCAAACACGATTTCAAATCCTTCGCCGGCACGCGTAGTTACGAGATGGAATCCAACGTGCGCACGCTCACGCGCTGCGACATCAAAAAATCCGGCGCGCAACTGGCGTTCATCATCGAAGGCGACGGATTTCTCTACAAGATGTGCCGTGGCATCGTGGGAACTTTGGTGCAGGTCGGTCAGGGGAAAATTCCGCTGGCGAAAGTGGAAAACATTCTGGCGAGCCGCGATCGTCGCGTGGCGGGCATGACTGCTCCTGCGCAGGGGTTGGTTTTGTGTAAGGTTTTTTATTCACCGCAGAGACGCAGAGACGCAGAGCAGAAAACAAAAGAAGGGAAATCTCTGCGCCTCCGCGCCTCTGCGGTTTAATTATCATGCAAATTGTTTTAGTCGAACCGGAAATTCCGCCGAACACGGGCAACGTGGCGCGGCTGTGCGCGGCCACGAAATCCGTTTTGCATCTCATCGAGCCGTTTGGTTTCAAACTGGATGACGCGCAATTGAAACGTGCGGGCATGGATTATTGGCGGCACGTCGAATGGCATCGCTGGAAAAACTGGCTGGCGTTCGTAGAAAAACTTCCGGCGGACGCGCGGCTGTGGTTCATTGAATCGGGTGGTGGAAAAATTTACAGCGAGGTAAAATTTTCGCCGGATGACTTTTTGATTTTCGGTCGCGAGACGGCGGGTTTGCCGAAGCAATTGCTGGAACAAAATCGTGCGTCCTGGCTGCGGATTCCGATGTTCAACGCGCGATCGCGTTCGCTGAATTTGTCTAATTGTGTCGCGCTCGTTTTGTTCGAGGCCTTGCGGCAGCAAGGTTTCAGCGGCGAAATTTAGGTGGTGGGCGTTGAGGGACTCGAACCCCCGACCTACTCGGTGTAAGCGAGATGCGCTAGCCACTGCGCCAAACGCCCAGCCGAACCATGCTAGCAAAGTTGCGGCGGTTGGCAACGCCGGACAACCGGCAAAAAATCAGGCGTCGGTTCCGGAGATTTTATTTTCAGGATGTTCGTCGAGGACGAGCACGCCGTAGGGTGGCAAATCGTAGTTGCCGGAAAAGGCGTTGCCAGTGAGAAAGTCGTGCATCGGCTTGTAGAACTGGATGCGGACGGGCGAATTCTGGTGATTGAGCAAAAAATAAACGCGCGTGCCGTCTTTTTCCCTCATGCTGACTTCTACGTTTTCCGGGACTTTGAGCAGCGGATGCAAGCCGCACATCTGGCGCAGCCACAGGACGAGGTCGGTGTAAAAATGTTGATGGCTCATCGTGCCGATATAAATGGCTTTGCCGAGGCCGAAAGTGTTCATCGTGATGGCGGGGCGTCCGGCATAAAAATCCTTCACATACGTCGCAAGAATCTGGCAGCCCTTTGGCTCGATGATGTCGCACCAGAGTTTGGCGGGGTGCATATGGCTCGTCGGAAAAACGCCTTTGAACGTGAGATGATTTTCCTCGGCAGGCGGAATGGGATCGAATTCCAAAACTTCCAGGCCGAACAAATCGGTCAGGTCGCCCGGATAACCGTTGTCGGGAGTGATGTGATGTTGGTTGACCAGCCCGCTGTTGAAAGTGCCGACGAGCGTGCCGCCGTTTTGGACGTAGAGCTTGAGCCGGTCGGCTTCACCGGCGGAAAGCAAATGCAGTGACGGCGCGATGACCAGTTTGTAACTTGATAAATCATCGGTCGGGCGCGCGAAATCCACTTGCAGATTGCGACCATGCAATGCGGTGTAGAAAAGCTGGACGTGTTTGTGCAGGTTGAAAAATTTGTTCGGCTGGCCGGGCTGGCGCAATGCCCATTCGTTGTCGTGGCTGTAGAGAATGCAGACATTGGCGACGACTTTGGTGTCTTTGAGCGTGGGTGCGAGCAGTTTTAATTCCTCGCCGACTTGGGTGACTTCCTTGAGGACGCGGGTGTTGCCTTCAACGTGCTGCGATAAGATGGCGCCGTAAAATTTTTCACAACCAATCCGGGGTTGCCGCCAGCGGAAATAAAGGATGCCGGTCGCGCCGCGGGAAACTAACTGGTAAGTGAACAGCCGGATGAGGCCCGGACGCACCAGCGAGTTGACGTCTTCCCAATTTGACTGCCCGGCTTTTTGTTCCATCGCCCAGAATCCGCCGTCGCCGTCCGGAGTTTTGATGTCCGATTTTTTGAGCGAGCGCAACATGTCAATGTCGCAGGCCAGTTCGGCGGCCTTGGTCTGCATGGCGACATTGCTTTCGATGGAGACAAAATCCACCATGTCGGCCATGTCGAAATGGTCGAACTGGCGGACAAAGGCGCGCATCGTGACGGTCACGGGATGTTGCGGACAGAGTTCGCGCAAAATTTCCGCCTGCATTTTAACGTATTGCACCATCGTGTCGCTGCTGAAACGGTTCCAATCCAGCAGCAACGCCGGGTTGTGCTTGGCCGGCGTGTGCATCGGCATGGGCACTTGATCCCATGAAGTCACGGTCTGTGCCCAGAAGCGAAGGCCCAGAAGTTCGTTGAGCCGTTCAATGGTCTTGTATTTGGCTTCCAGCCACAAATGCCATTCCTCTTCGGTGGCTTTATTGAACGAAAATTCCGTTTCTTCCCCGCCGATGCTGTTGTCAACCTGCCATGCGATGAGTTGAGGGTGATCGCCCAGGGCCTTGGCCATGGCGGTGACGATGTGTTTGGAATAATCCCAAAAAATGCCGTTGGTCAAACAGACCGCGCGCCGCGTGCCTTCATGCTTGACGCGGCCATGTTCGTCGAGCGGAAGAATCTCCGGATATTTTTTGGCGAGCCAGACCGGCGGCGCGGCGGTGGGCGTGCCGAGCACGACCTTGATGTCGTGTTGCGCCATGATGTCCATGACGCGGCGCAGCCAGAGAAAATCAAATTTGCCTTCCTCCGGTTCGCAGATGCCCCAGGTGAACTCGCCGATGCGAACGACGTTGACGCCCGCCTTGGCCATCAATTCGGCATCGCGCTCCCACGAAGCCTCGGGATTTTCGGCGGTTCCGCCGTAGGGGAAAACCCAGTGCTCGGGATAATAGTCAACGCCGAAATACATAAAATTTCTGACGGGTTACTGCCAAAAGTCTAAAACTAAATTGCACCGCTGGCAAATCAAATCCGAAGGCCCATGGAAAATTTTTACGACACGGCTTTATTTGTTGAACAACCCGCCGAGACCTTTTTTGATTTTATCCGCGTCTTTGCCGAGATTGCCCGCATTTTTACCGATGTCAGTGACCTCGCTGCCAATGGCCTTGACAGTGGCGCTCGTGATGGCGTTCAACACGGCGCGCGTCAAATCGGTCGGAGTGAGTCCGTCACTGCCTTTGCCCAGATTTGTGAGATGAATGTCCGGCAATGACAAAGATGGAATCGTGACTTTCTGGCCACCGAATAAAATGAGCGTGCCCTGGACTTTCGCGCCGGTGATCAGCAAATCATCCACTTCAATTTTTTTTGCGGATTTTCCGCCGGCTTTGGCGACCGCGTTCGTATTTGCGGACGGCGGGCCGCCGGCTTTGGCGGTGGCGTTCACGTTGTCCAGAATCCTGCTTAAATTATTGCCGCCCAGCCCGCCTTCAAACGTGATGTCCGGCGATTTGATGTTAATGGAGCGGACGACGATTTTATCCGTCAAAATGGAAAATGGGTTCACTCCAACTTCCGCCAATCCCACGCTGATGGCTTGCGGCGCCTCATAACCTTCGGGATTGCCCACAACCAGATTTTTGACACTGGCCGAGCCGGTGAACAGGCCGATGTGCACCGCGTCCAAACTGATGGTGACTTTGGTGATTTGCGGACCCAAGGTTTCCACGCCTTTTTTTACGATGTCATCGAGAAACTCCGCCGCGACGATGACGGTGGCGATGATCAGGACAATCATCGCGATCAAAAAAATGCGCAGGAATTTTTTCATGGGAGCAAGATCATGGAATGGATGGCGCTTTGACCGGCGCAAGTTTTTGCACCGATTGGATGAAATCGCGGAGCTGATACGGTTTGGCCAGGAAAGCGTCCGGCTTGGCCTGCGCGTTGGCGTAGATATTTTCATTGACCGTCCCGCTCAACAGCATGATTTTTTGGCGCGGGTTGACGCGCCTGCATTCGTGCACCAAATCCATCCCGTTCATTTCGCCCATCGCATAATCTGTCACCACGACGGCCGGCTTAGCCGTTGGAAATTCCGCCAGCGCCGCCTGCGGATCGCGGAACGTCCGCACCTCGTAGCCAAGCGGCTGCAGGATCGCCGCCGCCAGATCCAAAAGCATCGGCTCGTCGTCCACCACAAAAATCAGGGTGGACGAATCGGCACCGTTGTCAGGACCAGTCTGGCTCATAAACTCATGCACAAGAAACACCCGCGCAAGGTTGCTGGCAAGCACCTTTGGACGAAAATTATTCACATCCACCGTAAAATTCCCGTTGCGTCCGCCGCATTCTCGCATTAAGCTTCCGCCCCAGCGATACACCATGTCGCTTCAAAGTAGGGATTCGCGGTTATGAAAGGGAAACCAGCACCCATGTCAGCCAAGAAAAAATCTTCCGAACGTCCGGCAAAACCACCGGGGAAAAAATCCGTCACCACCGAAATGCCTGCTGCGCCGCCGAAAACCACGCGCGCCCAAAAAGTGGTCGAAGGCGTCGTGAACGCCGCCAAGCAGATGTTCAAGCCCAAAACCGTCGGCCCGAAAACCGAAGTCACCGCTGAAACCCACGTCCGCCGCACTTACACCCGCCGCAAAAATATCGAACCCCCGGCCATTTTGCTCGAAGGCGACCAGCCCGCGCCGCCGCCAGCCAGCGGCCCCGGCGAAAAATATTCCCTCGGCGCAATTCCACTGGCGCAGCAATTTCCGACTGCGGAAACCGAACTGCCCGAATCCTACGGCACAAAAAAACTTTTCCTCACCGCGCGCGACCCCCACTGGCTATACGCGCATTGGGATTTGACGCGCGACCAGCAGTTGAAACTGAACGCGCAGTCCGCCGACGGCCATCTCGTCCTGCGGATTTACGCGCACAAAATTGAAGGCCACCCGACCTACGAAATCCACGTCCACCCGGAATCGCGCCACTGGTTCACGCACGTCGAGCGCGCGGGAGATTCCTACGTCGCCGAACTCGGCTATTATTCCGCGCTCGGCAAATGGACGCGCATCTGCACTTCCAGCGGCACGATGACGCCGCCCGACGCGATTTCTTCCGAGACCGACACCGACTTCGCCACGATTCCGTTTGAATTTCCGTTCGCCAAATTGATGGAAATCGTCAAGGCTGCCCTATGCGAAAATCTTCCGCTCGCGCAGGCGCTTGAGGAACTTCGCCGCAATGGTCATCCCGACCTGCCGCGCGTCACGGCCTCGTCAGCGGTGCCGTCGCCCACCAAGTGGACGCCGCAGCAGGAACAGGCGCTCGCCAAAATCGTCAACATTGACACGGTGCGCCGCGTCTGGATGGGTTCGCTCGAAATCACCGAACTCATCCGCCGCAAGCTTGCGCAGGACATTTCCTCGCTCGGCGCCTCGCAATTCGGCATCTCCAGTGCCGGCGTTTCCAGTTTGTCCAGCCCATTCGGCGGAATGGAAAAAGCGAAAGGCTTCTGGTTCAACGTCAACGCCGAACTCATCATTTACGGCGCGACGGAACCAAATGCAAAAGTCACTTTGGGCGGACATGAAATCAAATTGCGTTCCGACGGCACTTTCAGTTTCCGCTTTTCACTGCCGGACGGAAAATATGACCTGCCCGCCGTTGCCGTTTCCGCCGACGGCGACGACGCGCGCGCCGCCAATCTGAAATTCAACCGCGAGACGGAATATCTCGGCGATGTCGGCGCGCATCCGCAAGACCCCGCGCTCAAGCCCCCGTTGCCGGAAAATCTGTGACGATTATGGATTCGCCCGAACGCGGAGCTTTGATGTTGGTCAGGTTTGTCGCGACCACGCTGATCGGTTGGACGATGGTTGACCTCGCGTTGTATTGGGTCATCGCCCATCACAACCGCACCGCGCTGGAAATTTTTCCCTGCGTTTTGAAATCAATTCCGTGCGTGCTGGGCATCATCATGTTGATCCGCGCCAAAGCCCTTGCGCAATGGATTTCAGACAAGCTCGACTGACGAATGCAAGGTTATCTTTCACTTGTCCTGCACGCGCACCTGCCGTTCGTGCGCCATCCCGAACACGAAAAATTTCTGGAAGAAAGCTGGCTCTTCGAGGCCGTCACCGAAACTTACATTCCGCTGATTCAAATTTTGGAGAACTGGCGGCGCGATGGAATTGACGCAAAACTCACGCTTTCACTTTCGCCGACACTTTGCACAATGCTCGGTGATTCATTGCTCCGCGCGCGTTACGAAAAACATTTGAACAGCCTCATCGAGCTGGCCGAAAAGGAAATCCACCGCACGCACTGGGACCGCGCATTCCGCGAACTCGCGTGGATGTATCATCACAAATTTTCGCTCGCGCGCGAAACGTGGCGTTATTACGAAGGCAATCTTATCACGGCGTTCAAACGGTTTCAGGACGAAGGTTCGCTGGAAATCATCACGACCGGCGCGACTCATGGGTTACTGCCGCTGCTCGCGAATCATCCGCCGTCCATCCGCGCGCAGATTCTCACGGCGCGCGATCATTATCGCAATTGTTTTGGTCGCGACCCAAAAGGCATCTGGCTGCCGGAGTGCGCCTACGTTTCCGGCGTCGAGAAATTTTTGCAGGAAGCAAACATCCGCTGGTTCATTCTCGACACGCATGGCGTGTTGCACGCGCGCCCGCGTCCGCGCTTCGGCACGTTCGCGCCGATCTTCACGCCGAACGGCATCGCCGCGTTCGGGCGCGATTTTGATTCCTCGCGCCAAGTCTGGAGCAAGCACGAAGGTTATCCCGGTGACGCGCGCTACCGCGATTTCTACCGCGACATCGGTTTCGACCTCGATCTGGATTACGTCAAACCGCATCTGCCCTCGCCGGAAAATCGCGGGTTCAGCGGCATGAAATATTTTCGCATCACAGGCGCGGGACAAAAAGAGATTTACCAGCGCGACGTTGCATTGAAGGCCGCGAGCGAACACGCCCAGCATTTTCTCAGCGAACGCGTCACGCAAATTGAGCGGCTCGCGGGAATTTTGGATCGTCCGCCGCTCATCGTCGCGCCGTATGACGCGGAACTGTTCGGGCATTGGTGGTATGAAGGCCCGGAGTTTTTGGATTTTTTCGCTCGCAAACTTTTCAACGACCAGAAAGCCGTCGAACTGATCACGCCCGGAGAATATCTGCACCGTCATCCGACAAATCAGATCGCCACGCCGAGCGCGTCCACCTGGGGCGAGGAAGGTCATCTGCGCGCATGGCTGAACGAATCGAACGAATGGATTTATCCGCATTTGCAGGTCGCGCAGGAACGCATGAGCGGACTCGTGAAGAAATTTTCCAAAAAATCCACTGCGCTGCAAAAGCGCGCGTTGAAACAGGCCGCGCGCGAACTCCTGCTGGCGCAGGCGAGCGACTGGCCGTTCATTTTGCGGGCCGGCACGAGTCCCGACTACGCGCGCCGCCGCGTGAAAGACCATCTGCTCCGATTCATCGCGCTGCACGACCAGTTGACCGCGACGAGCGTGGATGCGCAATGGCTGGCCGAAATCGAGTCGCGCGACAATTTGTTTCCTGATGTGGATTGGAATTATTGGAAGTAGCGGCGAAGATTTTTTGGCGCATTTGCAGTTGCCACGAACGCGCGGAGGTTTAGAGTGTCCAAGTTCAAATGAAAAATTTATTGTCCATTCTCGGCCTGGCATTACTGACTTCTTTCAGCGCGTCGGCGCAGGTCACGGTGAAAGTCGTGACGGATCAGGATCAGTTTCTGCCGAGCGAGGCATTGCCGGTGGCGGTGCGCATCACGAACCGCTCCGGCCAGCCGCTGCATCTGGGCGCATCGCCGGATTGGCTGACGTTTGACGTGGAATCGGCGGACGGCTTCATCGTGGTCAAAAATGCGGACGTGCCGGTGACGGGCGAATTTGACGTGGGTTCGTCGCAGGTGGCTACGAAGCGCGTGGATCTGGAACCGTATTTCGGGCTGACGCGTCCGGGGCGCTATCGCATCATCGCGACGTTGCGGATCAAGGATTGGGGCGCGGAGATGCCGAGTCCGCCGAAATACTTCGACGTGATCAGCGGCGCGAAATTGTGGTCGCAGGATTTCGGCGTGCCCGCGCCCGCCGGGGCGACGAACGTCGCGCCTGAAGTCCGCAAATACACTTTGGAAAAGGCGAATTACCTGCGCCTGCAACTGCGGTTGTATGTGCAGGTGAGCGACGCGGCGGAAGCGCGCGTGTTCAGCGTCGTTCCGATCGGCAAGGCGGTTTCCTTCAGCGATCCAGACACGCAACTGGATCATTACTCGAACCTGCACGTCCTCTGGCAGAGCGGCGCGTCCTATTTCACTTACGCCGTGGTGAATCCGAACGGCGAATTGGTCAAGCAGAAGATTTACGATTACGTCACCGCGCGTCCGCGCCTTTACATGGCTGACGACGGCAGTGTGTCGGTGGTCGGCGGTGTGCCCCGGACCAAGCCGGAAGAAATGCCGATGGTCAAATCACCGGACGAATTGCCCGTGCCTGCGAAGCCTTGACGCTTGATTTATTACATTAGCTGGTCGGACGAAGTGACCTGCGCTTGCATGGATTTGAGAATCATGTTCGCGCGCACGAGGGCGTTTTGCTGGGTCTCGCCGATGAATGATTTCAACTTCACGCGCATGGCGGCCATCGGGTCGCCGTTGCGGTCGCGGAAGGGCAAAACTATCGTGTCAGTGCCTTTTTCCCGCCCATAAGAAATCGCGTCATCCGTGATGGCCTTTTTCTCGGCTTCGGTGCCCGGCTGGCCGACTTCGTTTTCATCCTTGCTGGCGATTATTTTCGGCTGGCCCTGGCGGTCCAGCGTGTAGATTCGCAGTCCTAAAATGCGCGGCTGTTTTTCCAGAATATTTTTTACGAGCGTCTGCGCCGCAGGAATGCGCGGTGTATAATCAATCACCGGGTCCGAAAAATAGCTGACCGCGTCCGACTTCGTCCAAAAACCGATCTTGCCAACGGCGAAAGTGTTGTCTTGCATCGGCGGCATGAGGAGCTGGCCGTCGAACCGGACGGTGATTTGATTGCCCTGACATTCAATCCAGAGCGTGTGCCAGACATTGGTGGTGATGTCGAGTTGCGGCCCGATGGGATCGGAACGGATGCCGTCCACCACTTTGTAAAAACGCACGTTACGGCCGAGCGCGCTGGCGCGGACGACGTAAAAATTCGACGCATTTTGAAAACGGAAAACTACGCCGGCCATTTGCTCCACTGTGCCGCCGACAATCTTGAACCGCGTGGTGAAATTGAAATCTTGGAACGTCTCGCCGTCGTAAATGAACATCGGGAACCGCTCGTCCGTCGGGTCGTCGCTGGTTTGCGCGAGCACGGCGCGCCTGGTCACGACCGGCGCTTTGTCCGTCAGCGGCGCGAGCAGCGGCGGCACTTCGTCCATGACGATTTTCCAATCGCCCGGCTGGCCGCCGCCCGCGAGCGCGCGATGAAAATTCGTCGGGGAAGAACCGGCGGACAAATCGCTGAAATCAATTTTTATTTCAGCGCCGAAAACCGAAACGGCGAGCATGAACCAGCAAAGCAGCCCAAGGAAAATTTTATGCACGCGCGAAGCGTAGCAAAAGTTCGGTAGTCGACAAGCCATTGTCCGGCCCGATGATGGCTTAATTACAGAATTGGTGGGGCGAGCGGTCCTCGCGAGCCGACGTGCGCCAAACAGTTCTAGCGGCTCGCGAGGACGCTCGCCCCACCAAATTGAGCTACCACTCTCGCGGACGGAAATTATTTTCCGGCGTAATCGTTCGCGCGAAACCATTCGACCGCATCGGCGAGCGCCTGTTTTGGCGGCGTCTGCGGCAGGCCGAGATACTGAATCGCCTTCGCCGGGTTGAACCACATTTTATATTTCGCCATGCGCACCCCGGCCAGCGGCGCGCGCGGCGGTTTGCCGGTGACGAATGAAATCATCTCATTGATTTCCGCCGCGCGATACGCGATCCAATATGGCACTTTGAATTTCGGCGCGGGAATCCCCGTGATTTCTTCGAGCGTTTTCAACATTTCCTGCATCGTCCAGTTTCCGTCCGCGCTGCCAAGAATATAGCGTTCGCCAAAACGTCCTTTTTCCGCCGCGAGGATATGTCCGATGGCCACGTCGCGGACGTGAACCCAGTTCAAACCCGTGTCAAGATACGCGGGCAATCTGCGATTCAGAAAATCCACAATCAACTGGCCGGTCGGCGTTGGCTTCACGTCGCGCGGGCCGACGGGTGCGGTCGGATTCACGATGATGATGGGCAGACCTTTTTTGCGAAATAGATCAAATGCCACACCTTCGGCGCGGAACTTGGACCGCTTGTAGTCATTCGTCATCTGGTCGTCGGAAACTGGCTCCATTTCCGTTGTCGGCGTGAATTTTCCATCCACTTTTTTCGGCAGGCCGATGCAGCCGACCGTGCTCGTATAAACAATTTTCTGGCAACCGGCCTTGCCCGCCGCTTCGAGGACGTTGCGTGTGCCTTCGACGTTCGTCTCATACATCGGCGCGTAATTCCGCATCCAAAGCTGGTAAGTCGCCGCGACGTGGAAGCACCAGTCGCAGCCTTCCATTTCGCGTTCGAGCAACGGACGGTCCAGGATGTCGCCGGTCACGCGTTTGAATTCCACGCCATATAAACCATGCGGGTCGCTTTCCGGCCGCAACAGCGCCTTCACGCGATGACCGCGCGCAACGAGTTCGTGGACAAGATTGGAGCCGATGAAACCGGACGCGCCAGTGACAAAACATCTCATAAGCCGGAGAATTGGATTTAGCCCGGTTGGAATTTGAACCAACGCGCCCGGCAATTCCACAAAAAACTTCCCGCACGCCAGCTTGACTTGTCCGCGTCACTTGGAAAAAATGCCCGCGTTGCATGGCGATCAAAACCAACACCCGGAAAAAATTAAGCCGCGCCACCCAGCGCGACCTCGACACGCGGATCGAATTCATGGAAGGCATCGTCCGCCGCGATCCCAATTACGTGGACGCGCTCCAGTTGCTCGGCGATGACTACACGCAGCGCGGCCGCTTCCCCGAGGGCCTGTCGGTGGACGAACGCCTCGCGAGCCTCGAACCGCAGAACTCGCTCGTCTTTTACAACCTCGCGTGCAGCTACTCGCTCACCGGGCAGTTCGACCGCGCCGTGGCGGCCCTGGAAAAGGCGCTGGGCCTCGGCTACGGCGATTTCGCGTGGCTCGCCAAGGATCCCGACCTGAAAAAACTCCGCGCCCAACCCGCCTATGTTGTCCTCAAGGAAAAAATCCAGCGGCTGAAAAAAAAGGCCGGTTGAACGTAATCTGTTAAGTAGATTTATCCAAACTGTCGCGGATGGTTTGGGCGAGTTTGGATGCTTGGAACGGTTTGGTGAGAAAATTGACTCCTTCTTTCAGCGGAAAATCCTTACCGCCAACTTCCGCGCTATAACCACTCATGTAAATCACTTTCAGTTTGGGATTATCTTGAAGGATGCGTTGGGCCAAATCTTTTCCGGTCATTCCGTCCGGCATCACAAGATCGGTCAGCAGCAAACGGATTTCACTGCGATTTTCTTTCCAGACTTCCAATGCTTTCACGCCCGTGGGCGCTTCAAGAATGCGATAACCAAGTTGCGAAAGGGTTTTGCGCACAGAAACGCGCAGCGACGGGTCATCCTCTGCCAGTAAAATCGTTTCGTTGCCGCCGCTTGTGGTCGTTAGTGCAGGTTGTGAGGATTTTTGACCTGCGTTTTTAGCCAGCCGTGGAAGATAAACTCGGAATGTCGTCCCGTGATTTACTTCACTGTAAACATTAATCCAACCTTGATGTTGTTGGACGATGCCGAAGACGGTCGCCAGTCCAAGTCCGGTGCCTTTGCCGACATCTTTGGTGGTGAAGAACGGTTCAAAAATCTTCGGAAGAATTTCCGGTGGAATGCCGCAGCCGCTGTCGCTCACGTTCAAGCGCACAAATGAACCGGGACGCGCTTGAGGCGCTTGACTAACGGCAAATTCATCGAATTCCACACCGGAAGTTTCGATGACAAGCTGGCCGCCATTGGGCATGGCATCGCGCGCGTTCACCGCGAGATTCAACAAGACTTGATCCATCATGCCCGCGTCGGCATGGATGAACATCGGTTGCGACGCCAGCTTGAGTTGAATCTGGACATTTTCACCAAGAATGCGCCTTAACATTTTCGTCGTGTTGGTGATTGATTCGCTCAAATCCAGATCGCGCGGTTGAAACACTTCACGGCGGCTGAACAGAAGCAACTGGCGGGTCAGGGTGGCGGCGCGTTGGACGGTGACACTTATCTCATCGGCATATTCCGATTGATCGGCCGAAAGACCGCCGCTGCTTTTCAATAACCCAGACTGCATTTCAATAATCGCTAGAATGTTATTGAAGTCGTGCGCCACGCCGCCGGCCAACTGGCCAATGCCTTCCATTTTCTGCGACTGGCGGAATTGCGCTTCCAGTTTTCTGTTCTCCGTGATGTCCCGCGTCACGCCGACGACTCGCTGCATCTGGCCCGTCTGATTGCGAATGATAAAACCACGATCATGAATCCAGCGAACGGATTTATCGGGTCGGACGATGCGATATTCCTCTTCGTAATCCGGCTTGCGAGCCGTTGCCTCCTGCGGAACAGGTTCGCGATTGTCCGTTTGAGTGGCAGCCAGCCATGATTTCATAACGCGGCCTTGATCTTCGGGATGAATGGCGTGCAACCATGATTGCGGATCGGCGTAAAGGCTTTCGCAGGTTCGTCCCCAGATTTTTTCAAAGACCGGACTGACATAAAGCATCTCGTGTCCGGTCGGATCGGTCATCCAAAAAACTTCGTTGATATTTTCAGCCAGTTCCTTGAAGCGCGTCTCGCTCGCCAGCCGCGCCGCCTCTGCCTGTTTGCGGTGGGTGATGTCGCGCGCCACTTTTGATGCGCCTATGACCTTGCCGTTGACATCCCTGATTGGCGATGCCGTGACCGAAACATCAATCAGCCGTTCATCTTTAGTCTGCCGCAGTGTTTCAAAGTGTTCTACATTCTCACCGCGTTTGATTTTTCCGAGAATGTGAATTTCTTCATCCTGCCGTTCAGTGGGAATCAGCCGCATGATTGAAGTTCCCATCATCTCGGCGGCAGAGTATCCAAAAATCTTTTCCGCACCTGTGTTCCAAGTGGTGACGATGCTGTTCAGGTCTTTGCTGATGATGGCGTCATCGGAAGAGTCAACAATTGCTGCCAGTCGGTTTGAAGTTAATTCAGATTGCGTCTGCTTCAGAGCGGCTTTAAGTTCGCTAATTTCTTTTAACGCAGCTTCTAGTTTTTGTTCATTATTCATACCTTGAGCCTTTCGGTGGTATGATTGCCCGTAGCTTGGCGACAAATACAGTTTGGCTACAAATGAGCCTAAAGAAATTATCACATTGGTCAACACTGTTAATGTTACAATTTCCATGTTTAATCCGCGTTCAATCTGTGGCTAACTGAAGGCCAATGAACGTCACCGTCCGGGGTCGCACCCAGCATTTCCGCACTGTCACCTTTGACTGCGCGCAGAACGCCGTCCGGCTCATCGAGCAACGGCTGCTCCCGCACGAATTCGAAATCGTCGCCACCAAAAATTTTCGCGCCACCGCCGCCGCCATCACCGACATGATCGTGCGCGGCGCAGGCGCTATCGGCGCGACGGCGGCTTACGGCCTCGCACAAGGCGCGCTCGCCTTTCGCGGAAACGATTTGAAGAAATTTTCCGCGCACGTCGAAAATGTTTATCAGGTTTTGAAAAACGCGCGGCCCACGGCGGTTGATCCCGTCAACGCCATGAACGACGTGCGCCGCGAAATGGCGCGCGGCAAAACCGTTGAAGAAAAAAAATCGCTCACGCTCGCCGCCGCCGAGGAATTTGCGAACGAAGACGTCCGCCATTGCGAGGAAATTGGAAAACACGGCGCGAAGCTGATCCGCAACGGAATGAAGATTCTCACGCATTGCAACGCCGGCTGGCTGGCGTTCGTGGACATCGGCACCGCCACCGCGCCGATGTATGCCGCGCAGGCGCAGGGCAAAAAATTTCACGTCTTCTGCGACGAAACCCGTCCGCGTTCCCAGGGCGCGACGCTCACCGCGTGGGAACTTGCGCAGCAAAAAATTTCGCACCAGATCATTGCCGACAACGCCGCCGGCCACCTGATGCAGCGCGGGGAGATTGACATGGTCATCGTCGGCAGCGACCGCACGCTCGGCCGCACCGGCGAAGTCGCCAACAAGATCGGCACCTACACGAAAGCCGTTCTGGCCGCGCGGCACAAAATTCCATTTTACGTCGCCATCCCGCTCTCGACGATAGACTGGAATTTGAAACGCGGCTTCGACATCCCGATTGAAGAACGAAGTGAGAGCGAAGTTCTCGGTGCGTGGGGAATTGTGGAAAAGCAGAAAGCAGAAAACAGAAAACAGAAATTAGCGGAGCACGTTTATGTCTGCGTGGCGAATCCGACGAGCGGTGCGCGCAATCCGGGTTTCGACGTGACACCGGCGGAATTGATCACCGGCGTCATTACTCCCGCAGGAATTTTCAAACCGCAGGAAATTTGGAAACGACGACACGAACTGGCCTTTTGTCGGTTAAGAAGTTGTCCGGCATGAAACTAAACTTGATTCGGGTTCCAAATAAAATTAACTTCACCGTTCCTGTGGCGGGGTAGCCAAGTGGTAAGGCACGGCTCTGCAAAAGCTGCATTCGTCGGTTCGATTCCGACCCTCGCCTCCAGCTCTAAAGTGTTGTTTGACAAGGCACTTGTGAGTTGAAAAATGCGGAATGTCAGCAGAAATGTCAGCAGGTTTTACGGTCGGGTCGTAGTCCACCCGCAGTCGAACCACAGGGCATCCACTGCTCCCTAACGCAAAGGAAGTCTTCGAGCTTACGCTTACAACTGAAAGGTAAAGCGTATGAAACAAAGATTCCGAATGTTCCGCCGTGGCAATTATTTTTGGGCACACGACGGTTTGACTGGCAAGCAAGAAACCCTTCGCACCAAAGACAGGACGACCGGGCTTCGTCTGCTCCATGCCAAGAACGAGGCGCACCAGCAGCCCGCCGTGAACCTGCAAATCGCCCGCGCCTATCTCGCGGCGAGCGACCCCCAAATCGTCAAACGCACATGGCAGACCGCCATGAATGAAATCGTGTTGACGAAGCGGGACAACACCCGCATCCGTTGGGAGCGGGCGATCAAAGACCATGCCTTTGATTTAATCCGCAGCCTGCCGATTTTAGAAGCACGCTCGGAACATTTTTTGAAGGTGTTGCAGGAGGGAACGGTATCCACAAACGCCTTCCTTCGGAAGTTGCACAATTTCACTCTGGACATGAATTGGCTTCCGTGGCCGGTGCTGGCGAAGAAACACTGGCCTAAAATCGAATACGGCGAAAAGCGGGGCATCAGCAGCGAGGAACACCAAAAAATCATCGCGGCGGAAACCAACAGCGAACGCCGCGCCTTTTACGAACTGTGCTGGCACATTGGCGCGGCGCAATCCGATGTCGCCAAGTTGACCGCCGAAGACATTGATTGGAAAGATAAAGTCATCGGTTTTTTCCGCAAGAAAACCAAAAAGGTGTCGTTGGTTCGCTTTGACAACGAACTGGCAGGTTTGTTGAAATCGTTGCCGCAGTCTGGATTGCTTTTTCCGAAATTCGGCATCATCAGGGAGGCGCATCGGGCAACGGAGTTTAAGCGGTGCTGTCGCCGGACGGGAATTGAGGGCGTTACCCTGCACTCGTATCGTTACGGATGGGCGGAGCGGGCGAAATGCGCCGGTTATCCTGAACGCTTCGCAATGGAAAATTTGGGACAAAACAGCAAAGCCGTCCATCGCGCCTATTCGAGAAAGGCAAAAGTGATTTTGCCGTCGCTGAACGAATGGACGGCTCACCAAAACCAAAACGTCATTCCCTTTGACGTTCACAAGACGGACGATTTGCGTCCTCACATGGTTGTGGGCTAAACATCCGGCGAGATTACACGAACGCCGCAGCTAAAACTGCGGCGTTCTTTTTGGCGGCGGCTCAATTTTTTCTGCGCTTCAATTATCGCAGTAATAAATTATTTCGACCGGGCGAACTCGTTCCGCGATTGGGCCGTTTTTTGTCCCGCCAGTGCTGGCAGATGGCTTCGGAAGCTTTGTTGAGCCACTTTATATCTCTACGCAGTTCGTCAAGCGCGGCCAAAGCAAAAAACTTGGGCGCATTTTGCACCGGATGCCCCAATGGTTTTAGTATGCCGTCGCTCACCAAAAGGGGAATTTCATGCGGCGAGAATCCTAAAAACCAAGCGGCTTCTTCCACCTTGAGCCGTGCCGGATGTGTTTTCAGATTCAAGAATTGCTCTTTGTCTTGTTGCATAATCGCTCCTCAAATTTTTATCCCGCGATTGGATGAATGAGTCATGGTTTCACTTTGCGAAATCGTTTCGTCATTTGAGACGGCTTGGCGGCATCGCTCGGAAATCGCCGCGACTACTTGGCTAGGACGGTAATCGGGAAATTGTTCCCAAACCACCTTTTGCGCTTTGGCCGTGAGATTGCTGGCCATAAATTCCAGCGAGAGATGCGCGTTGGCCTTAAAATCATCCACCAATTGTTGGGGGTGATTTCCCCGCAATAAAATTTCTGTGCCGCCATTTTTTTTGGCGTAAGCCGATTCATCGTGAAAGCGTTCAACCACGGAGAATTCGTTTGCCAGCCGACACAGCAGGATTTCGCTTTGGCCGAGATTCAAGAGCCTTGAATGAATCTGCCACCGGCCAAGCTGGGCATACATTTCATCCTCGGCGGGGAAATTTTCCAATTTGTCCAGTTGCGCTTTCAAACCGATCACAGAATTCAACTGGCTTGCAATCGCCCCAAAAGCAGCGCGATAACTTTTGATTTCGCTCTCGGTGAAGTAGAAAAGAATCCAAAAGTTTTATTTGACGCTTTACTGATTGATGAAGCGCAAGACTTACCCCGCGAATTCCTTCGTCTTGCCTATCTCTGCACCCGAGACCATCGCATTATATGGGCTTACGACGACCTTCAAAATTTGGGCGATTACCAAATGCGCTCGCTCCGCGAGACATTTGGAGAAGATGCGGGAGGACACGCACTTGTAACGCTTACCAATCAACCGAAGCAACCGCGGCAAGATATTATTCTGCCCAAATGTTATCGGAACACCCCCTGGGCACTTGTTACAGCCCACGCTCTCGGTTCTGGCATTTACCGAGATCCAAAGATGGTGCAGCATCCTGACGACCCGGTGCTTTGGGGAGAAATTGGCTACGAAGTCATCAAGGGTGAATTGAAACTTGGACAGCATGTCGCGCTAAAGCGAAGTGCAGACTCCGCCCCAAAGTTCTTTCAGGATTTATTGAAGGCCGACGACGCCGTTCAATTTCATTACTTCAACGACGAGCGAGAACAGTTCGCCCATTTTATGAAAACAAAGTCTCATGGCGGCGACGCGATGCGGAATTAAAAAATCCCTTTTAAGCAAAATAACCAATTTCTGGCATGAGCCGTTGCAGTTTTTTTTCAGCCGTATCAATTTGTTCCCGTGATTCCAATTCGCTGACATCTGCGATGATCTTTTGCCCTCTCGATTGCGGCCTTTTTGCGCTCTGTGCTGGCCCAGAAGCCGCTCAATTCGTTTATGAAATCACGAAATCGTTTCCACAGATTTGGACTTGAGAATGCTGTAGAAAGAGTCCAATGACTCACAATCATATTCTCTAACTCAAATGACTCGAAGGGATAACCGAAGTAGCCGCTGCCGTCGTTACCGTGGGAGGCGCGGATTCTAAATTTATGCTGGCAACCCAACCGTTCGGAGATGAAGGAAAATTTATATCATACCACGTGTAAGAAGTTCCGCTCAAAGTTGCCACAGTCGGCCCACCCGTAATTGTTCCAATAACCCCTTGGCTTTGAGTTCCGAGAGGGGGAGTTCCAGCAGGAGTTGATCGGACATTTGCCGGACCAGTTGTTTCAACGTGGTCGCCAATGTTAAAGGCAAGAGCGTCGCTCGCAATCAACGTGAACAACACCAAGCAAACATTTTGAAACCTCATTTTCATTTTTGTGCCAGCCAACCGATTTGTTTTTTTCATGGTTTTCTCCTCTTTTTCAACGCGAATTGTTCGCGAATAGTGCAATTGTGCCGAAGTATAAACAAAAGTCAATACCGAAGTTGTTCCGAAGTCTAATGCTCTGTTGACTTTTGACAATCAGCGGTTTAAGTTCGAAGGACAATTATGAATAATAAATTTTCGCAAGTGCTTTTTTCAATTTCGTTAAAAACAAGAATTTTGAGGGCATGGCAAAAATCAAATTCTGCCCAAGACCAAGACTTCAGCGAGAGGGATTTGCTCACACTTGAACTTATTGCCGATTTTGCCCCCATCACTGAAAAGGGATTGTGCAAAATATTTGGCCTCTCTTTTAGTTCGGTCAATGATATTGTGAAAAAATTTGTTAGTCTTGGTTTGGTCAAAGATGAAAAGGAACGTGGAGAAACTCTTGCGCTTACTGAAGGTGGCAGAAAACGTTTGGCTGCATTGAAGCAAGCAAGCGCCACCAGATTTAATTTTTTATTTGAAGGTCTTGGAGAAAAAGATGAAACAGCACTTCACGAGATATTTCAAAAGATAGACAAAAATGTCGAACGCAACGTTCAGCAATTAGTCTTTGGCCGTTTTGAAACAAAATGATCAAAGTTCAACGCTCAAAGCGTTTGGGCAAGCGCTGTCCAAGCCGTAAAAATTTCTGGCGGAATCTCGCAGTGCGCTAAATTATCAGCGCGCAAGATCAATAACAAACCGAATCCTCACTTCGTCATCTCAAGCCATTCCTCTGGCAGCCAGTTATCGTATGTCTCTGATTTGTGCGGGTGTTCCGAGATTGAAAGTTTGTAAAGCCAGCGGCCATCCCGAAACAGCGAGCCAATGACATAACCCTCGTAAGGTTCATTCTCACGGTCATTCACGCGGACTTTGTGCATCTCCGAAAATCGTGGCGACATTTCTATAAGTGTTTCAAAACGCGAATAAGTTTCAACAAAACTTCTTTATTATTCAGGAAAAGAAAGCTTTAGAGCAGTCTCGGCCAAACTTTTCCGCTCTGATTAAACTTTGGAGCGAGAATGGAAATCAGCATTTCTTCGCGATGGATTGCCGTCGCTTCGTCAGGGCATTCGTCAAATTCAATGCGTTCAACTTTCTGCATCAGCCGAATAATTCGGCGCGACATTCGTTCAGGATTGGCGACGCGATAAGATGAAATCCTTTTACGAAGGTTTTTGGCCTTGCCAACGTAAAGGACGCCTTCAGTCTTGCCGCAGAATAAATACACGCCGGGTTTTTCCGGCAATGCCTTGAAAAAATCTTTTCCGAACCGCTCAACGAGTGGTTTGGCGGGTGGAAAAAGCCAGAGCTGACCGCTTGCCATAAATTTAGGTTTTCATTCTTGGTTTTCCGGCACGCAAACATCGCAGACTAAATCCGCGTCCATTTTCAAACGGCTCAACTTTGGCCTCAATTTCCAACACTGGATAACGGACGGTTGCCAGGCCGTAACTTTTGTATGTCTGCGCAAACAATTCGGTTTCGATTATTCCCGTCTGGTCGGCCAGTGACAAGAATTTCATCGGCTCGCCGGTGACTTGATGGTGCGTGCGTTGCTCGACAATCAAACCGCACGTCGTCACGATCTGCCCGACGAATTCACCAAGACGATTAACCGGACAATAACTGTCCCACGCGATATTGCCGTAAAGTTCAAGCGGATGACCGCCGACAACGAAGCCGAATAAATCGCTTTCCCATTGCAACCGCTCTTGGCGCGTTGGCTCATTCAGAGGAATTTCCGGCAACTGTTCCAAACCGACCGGCGGAATCAGCCAGCTTTGATTTGATTGCGTGAAGACGCCAAAGGTTTTTAGAAGATGTTGCGCCTGCCAAAATTGGCGCGTGCGCGTTTCGCCAAATTCATCAAATGCGCCGACGCGAATCATGGCTTCAAATTCTTCGCCCGAAGGCGTGACGCGCTGGAAAAAATTCAGCATGGAATCGAAAGGCGTGCTTTGCCGCGCGGCCAGCAGTTTATCTTTCGTGCGCGTCGTCAGTCCTTTGACGTTTGCAATCGGCACACGGATGGATTTTCCACGCGGCACAAAGTTTGGCCCTGGCTCATTGACGGACGGCGAAAGCAATTTCAAGCCGAGCCGGTGACATTCCAAAACATAAACGAGCGGATGATAAAAACCTTTGCCGTTGGAAAGCACCGCCGCCATGAATTCAGCGGGATAATAGCACTTGAGCCAGCCGCCTTGATACGCCTCGATACCGTAGGCCGTCGAATGCGCCTTGTTGAAAGCGTAACCGCTAAAGCCCGTTACCAGTTCCCACACTTCTTTGATCTTCGCTTCGTCATGCCCGCGCGCCCGCGCCGAGGCAAAAAATTCTTTTCCAATTTCGGCGATAATATCGGCGCGCTGCTTGACCAGCCCGCGCCGCAGCACATCCGCGCGACCGCCAGACAAGCCCGCAAACAATTCTGAAATCTGCAAAATATGTTCTTCATAAACGACCAGTCCAAATGTGCTTTTCAAACATGGCTCTAATGAAGGATGCGGATATGAAATTTCTTCCATGCCTTGATAACGGCGCGTGAACGTCAGCTTTTTGGATTCGTTCGCCGCGCCCGGACGGATCACCGAGACGATTGCGACCAAGCCATCAATCTCGCGCACGTTCGTCATGCGGCATAAACTTGTCATGGCGGGCGACTCGATATGATGGACGGCGCGCGCGCCGCCGCCCGCAATCATTTCCCAAACTTTTTCATCCTGCCACGGCTCCAAACTTTCCAAGTCCACGGCAACGCCGCGCTTGGCTAACGACGCGCTCGCATCGCGCATGACGGCCAGCCCGCCTTGCGCGAGAATGTCCATTTTGACCAAGCCGATCATTTCCACGCCGTCCATGTCGTAATGCGTCGTTTCCCATCCCTTGTTTGAAATAAAAGTTGGCGTGAGTTCATGGATTGGCTGGCGTGAAAGCACCACGCCGCAAGGGTGCATTTTGGGATAACGCGGGAAGCCGTCGAGAAAAGCGGCGACTTCCACCGTCGTTTTGTAAGGCTCATCATCCAGCGGCAAATCGCGGCATTCGGGAATCGCCTTCAATCGTTCAATCAGATTCGCGCCCAAAAATTCAGGCCGTGATTTGTCTTCAAAACTACTTCCAAAACTCCACGGAAAGCGTTCAGTGAAACGCCGGATTTGATGCTCGGAAACCCCCAGGACTTTTCCCACGTCACCGACCGCGGCCCGCGCTTGATACGTCGAAAAGCCGCCGACCACGGCGCAATGTTGCGAACCGTATTTTTTGAAAATCAATTCCACGACCTCATCTTTTTTGTCGTGCGCAAAATCAATGTCTATGTCCGGCAGTTTATTGAGCGCCATCCGTTCAGGATTGAGAAAGCGTTTGAAATACAGATCAAAGCGAACCGGGCAGACGCCGGCAATGCCGAGGCAATAGCAGACGAGCGAATCCGCCGCCGAGCCGCGTGTGATCCATTCAATGCTACGCGCTTTGCATTCTTGAAGAATGTCCCACACGACCAAAAAATAATCTTCGTAACCGACCGCCGCGATGATGTTGAGTTCGGTTTCCACTTGCGGCGCGAATTGCGCGGCACGATTGCCGTAACGCTTTTGCAAACCGGCCTTGACCAGACGAGAGAGAAATTCCCTCGAAGTCAGACCATCCGGCGAATGAAAGGCGGGGAACTGCGGCTTGCCGAAGGGAAATTCAAAATTGCATCGTTCGGAAATTTCCAAAGTATTGGCAAGCCAGTCAGGATGATGCTGACAGGCCGTTTGCATTTCAGGAGACAGACGAAAGTGGTAACGGCCACCGAGCCGCTTTTGCGGATGCGCTTGGCGCAACAATGTCAGCGTGCGGATAGATTGAACAATGTCATATTTTAACCGCTCGCCCGCATCCGCGTAATGGATCGCCGGAGCCGCCACGCTTGGAAAATCGTCCGGCGTTTCGCGCGCAGCCATGCGAAAAAAACTTTTTGGAAAAAGTTTTGCCAGCGTCGCGTCATTGCCGACCGCAACCAGGCCATCGGTAAGGCCGCGTAATTCCAATGGTGAAAACGAACGGCGTTGCTGCGCGACGACCGATGTTTCATCCGCGCCCGCGTTCTCCGCGCGGCTCGACAACAACCGGCAAAGGTTTTCATAACCGCCTTTTGATTCGACATACAGCAACAGGGGATTATTTCCCACCCGAATTTCCGCGCCGATGATTGGCTTGATACCGGCGGCTTTTGCCGCCGTCACAAATTCAACCGCGCCGTGCAAGTTGGCCGTGTCCGTCATGGCGACGGCGGGCATACCGTTCCGTTTTGCCAGTTGAACGATTTGCGTAGGTGAAAGCGTCGAGTCCAGGAACGAATAAAAACTGTGAACGCGCAACGGAACAAACGTCGCGGCGCGCGTCAGTTTCTTGGCAGGAGTTTTAATGACAATCGTTGCACGAGTTTGAATGTCCCCCAACGGCGGACGGAGCAAACGCAAATCATGTCCGCGCAGCACCACCGATTGACCGCGCGCTTTGCGCAGTTCGTCAATCACCACCGCAAGGCGCGACTGCGCTTCTTGACGCTGGCCTTCAAGTTGCAGTTCGCCGCGAAACAAACTGTCATAGACATTGGAAAGTTTGAGCGACACCAAGCGCAAACTCACCCGCCGTTTCCACGCGCGCCGCAGCATTCCATCCAGCCGACAATACACTTCGGTTTCCAGATTCGTCGGCTCAAATAAACTTTCGCTAACTTGATCTTCGGCCATGTCATTGTAACGCACCCGCACCGTCAGCGTGCGGACGCTGCGATTTTCCTGCCGAACTTTGGAAAACAAATTATCCGCCATGCGGCGCAAGACCGCCGCGATATATTCTTCATCCGTCAAATCACCGGAAAAAGTTTCCTGCTGGCTGAATGACTTGGCAGGTTGCGCCACCGGCACGAGCGCACGTTCATCTATGCCGTGCGCGAATTGACGGATGCCCGCCGCTTGGTTGCCTAAAAGCAGTTCCAGCATTTCCAATGGCGTGGCCGCGATATGAAAAATTTGCGAGAGTCCCGCCGCGTCCAAGCGCGCGCTCGTTTTTGGCCCGATGCCCGGCAACCATTTATTTGCCAGTGGGGATAAAAATTCTTTTTCACTGCCAAACGGAACTTCGTTGAAGGCCGCTGGCTTGGTGAGTTTAGACGCGACCGCACTAATCAACTTGTTTGCCCCTATGCCTTCACTGACTGAAATTTTGAGCCGTTGATTGATCGCTTTGCGAATCGTCAGCGCAATTTCGCTGGGTGATTTTTGCGCGCCCGACAAATCAAAATAGCCCTCATCAATTGAAGTTTGTTCCACGTCTGGCGTGAAGTCATAACAATAGCCGAACATCCAATTGGAAAATTGTTCATAACGCTCAAAATTGCCGGACAGGACTAGCAGCTTGGGACACAGCTTGCGCGCCCTGGCCGTTGGCATTGGCGTATAGACGCCGAACTTGCGCGCTTCGTAAGATGCCGAGGCGATGATGCCCCTCTTTTCGCCGCCGACCGCAATCGCCTTGCCGCGCAGTTTCGGATCGGCGGCTTGTTCCACCGACGCGAAAAACGCATCTGCGTCAAGATGCACAATGATTTTTCGCATGGAAATTTTCTCATTCTTTGGCTTTGCGGATCAATGCCTTGAACACGCCTTGAATCATCAATTGATCTGCCGGAATCAAATCAGGGTATTTTGGATTTTCCGCCCTCAAAAACACTTTGCCGTTTTTGCGGACAAAAGTTTTGAGCGTGCTTTCGCGGTCAATCAATGCCGCTACGACATCGCCGTTGCGTGGTTCCGCCCCATGTTCCAAAACTACAATGTCGCCGTTCAAAATATATTTCCCGATCATGGAATCGCCGGTGACGCGCAACGCGAAGGTGTTGCGCGTTGGTTTGAAGCCGAGCGTCGCCACGTCCACCGAGACGCAGCCATCGGCTTCTTGCTCGCGTTCATCGGCGAACCCCGCCGGAATTGAGCCGTAAAGGGGAATGTCCGCCAGTGGATTGCGGATTTTTTGCAGCGGTGCAGTCAGGCGTAGGGAGCGGGCAAGCCCCGGCTCGGATTTAAGCCAGCCTTTATCCCGCAGGGCGTTGACATGAAAAGCCGCCGCCCGCGAACTTTTGAAGCCGAAGTGCGAAGCAATTTCGCGCAAAGTGGGAGCGTTGATTCCTTCGCGAAGCCGCTTGGCGATGAAATCGAAAATTTGTTGCTGGCGTTGGGTGAGCGTCGTCATTACTCAAATGAGTAATAGGCATTTGACACCCTGTCAACCTTCAAAGAAAATACCCGCAGTGAATCGGCGCATTTGCGCCGCAATAACAGTGAATTTATATTTTACCAATGCCGTCTGAATCTTTCACCCAGCCGCTTTTTTCAGTTTCAGTGCGGGAACTGGTCACGTTTGTTTGCCAAACGGGCGACCTTGGTGAAAGTCGCGATTTCGTCGGTTCAGACCGCGCCTTGAAAGGCATTCGCGGACACCAAAAAGTTCAACGCAGCCGGCCATCGGGTTATCAGAAGGAATTTCAAATTTCGCATGAAGTCGTGTCCGTCGAATCCGTTTTAAGAATTCACGGACGCATTGACGGGTTGCTCGCCAATGACGGCGAAGTTGTGTTGGAAGAAATCAAAACCGTCACCAATTCCTGGCCACGCCAAGCTGATCCGCTTCATTGGGCGCAAGCCATAGTGTATGGCTTCATGTATGCCCATGCGCACGCGCTGGAAAAGCTAACGCTTCAACTAACTTATTTTAATTTGGAAACTGAGGAGTTGACCGAATTTCGCCAACCATTTTCATTGGTTGAACTGGCCAATTTTTTCAAGGAAACGACCGAGGTTTATTTTGAATGGGTCAACGAACATCGGCGCTGGTGCCGGTTGCGGGATGAAGCAATCAAAAATCTTCCATTTCCTTTCCCTGATTATCGTCCGGGACAGCGGGAAATGGCCGTGGCCGTCTTTCGCACGTTGTCGCAGGGCGGGAGGTTATTTGTCGAAGCCCCAACGGGCATCGGCAAAACCATTTCCGTGATTTTCCCCGCCTTGAAATCGTTGTCCGAGGGCAAACTTGACCAACTCTTTTACCTGACCGCTCGCACCGTTGGGCGCACAGTTGCCGAGAAAGCTTTTCTGGATTTGCAGCAGGCAGGCGCACACGTCCGCGCACTGACCCTGACCGCGCGTGACAAGCTGTGCGTTCGCGACGGCCAGCCGTGCGACGTGCAAACGTGTCCTCTTGCCATCGGTTATTATGACCGCTGCAAACCCGCCATCCGAGATGCCTTGAATCAAGAAATCATCACCCGCCCAATCCTTGAAGCAATCAGCCAGCGGCATCACGTTTGTCCTTTTGAACTTTCACTTGATACGTCCCTTTGGGTTGATGCCGTCATCTGTGATTACAATTATGTCTTTAATCCGCAGGTTTATTTGCGCCGTCATTTTGCCGAGCCAGACCGCCGTTATGGCTTTCTCGTGGATGAAGCCCATAATCTAGTGGATCGTGGCCGAGAAATGTTCTCGGCGGAGATTGACGGACGGGAGATTGACGATGTGAAGCGCGCCATCGGAAAGTCTGTTCCTCGATGCACGAAAACTCTTTCCCGATTAAATTCCGCCTTGCGGCAATTTTCACGATTGCAGACCGGACATGAAGCCTCCTCTGATATTCAGGAGCGCGATCTGTTTGCTTCCACCCCTCTGCCAAAGGACTCGCAAAACCAACGCGAGTATCAATTCACAGAACAGCGCGGAGGGGTTTTAACTTCGCATCATTTGCCCGGCAATCAGTTCTGCCGTTTTTAGTGCGGCGTGGTTTTCATCCGAAACTTGGCGCACGTCCGATGCGCGATGCGATTGAAAAGCTAATCGGTGATGCCGTCACCGAGTTTTTGCTGGCTGGGGACAATTCCGGCGGCTCGCTTCATGTGAGCGAGCCGCGCGGATGTCTTGTCATTCGCTGACAGCGATTTTGCGAAGATGCAAAATTGCCGCCTGAAATTTTAACAAGTTGAAATTGCCGAAAAACTTGCTTTCCTATAATTGGCAGTATTATGAAATTTCCAAATGAAAAAATTTTCCGGTTTTTGGGTTGATATAGAGGGTGGCTGAATCAGGCATTTGATAAAAATTGGCTGTAAGCACTTCCTTTCCAATAAATGGTTTTAGCGCACTCAATCTATTTCGTAGAATATCTGTCCATTCCTGACCTCGCGCATTTAGTTGTATTTGTTCCCGCAAAAAATCCAAATAGTCTAGCTTAAGCTTTTTTTCAACAGCGCAATGGGCTGCAAATGAACCTGCCGATTCGCTACCTAGTTTCGGCAATTGTAATGCTTCTTCATAAGATAGTTTTCCTACTCTTTCCAGCCAAGCTGGCGGATTCTTTACCGATTTTAAGGCCGATACTAAAATATTCCAATTTTCATTTGTTATTATCATGGAGTTGTTGGTTTGCCTTGAACGGTGTCTTCGAGAAGCACTTTCTTTTCACCTCCATATTTAGCAACAAGTGGCGTGACGCTTACATTTTTAGTGTCGCTTGAAAATTTCATATTTCCCCTCTTGGGAAAAAGTATCTTCGTAGATTATCTGATTATCAATTAACTTGTAAGGGAAGAAAACTTCTGCCGAATAATTATCTACATGGTCGAGGCAAACTTGGATGGCATTCCTTTTACGATTGGAGTCAGGTATTGGCACAACAACGTCAAAGACTATGGCTGTAACATTACACTGTTCATTTTTTACCATTGTCCGAAATGAATCTTGTAAAATGCCAATTAACTCCTTTGATTTTGGGCGATCAGTATTCGGGTCTTTAGCACCTACATGGACAATTTCGTCAGTCGGTTTCATATAACCGCCATAAGGAAAAAACTCGCCATATTGTCGCAGCATTTTTTCTGCTACTGGCAACATTTCATTCATAAGTTTTTCCGCCTCTTGTTTCGGATTCATGGGTTATAAAGAATTCCCAACCGCTTAGTTGTCGAATCAAGATTCTATCGGAAACCAAATGGTCGTTGTATGTCCTAGTGTTCAATCTTCGTCCGAAACAGCTAAATCGGGACGAAGTTCAAACTTAAAGCCGAAGCCAGCGCCTTCAATTGAGCCTTGAATCAGACTTAAAAGTCTAAATCCTTCTTTAGTCGGTTCATGTTGAGCAACGATGTTAATTGAACGCTTTTGCCCAACAGATGCGGGATAGGTTTGTTCAATCTCTCCGCTCTCGATGAATTGAAGATAGGCATTTATCTTGTCTTGAAGGAGAATTAAATGGCGACCCTCATCGCTCCAATCCAGAGGATCAACCAATGTAAGATTAACAATGCCAGTTTTTTTTCCTACGCTGATAAAATCAATAACTTTCGTCTGTTCCAAAGACATAATAAATTATGGTTGTTATGGGCGCACTATATTAACTTGAGTCGGTGGAATTTGCGTCCCGCCTGGGAAGCCTGGTTTGCCTTTACCAGCTACCGTCGCTCCAGATGTTCCAATTTCTGGATGTGCCTGTGCTTGATTTCGCGTCAGCGGAGCTGTTTTGGATGATTTTGCCTCCGTGACATTTATTTTTCCAGTTTTTTTATCTAATGAAAGAAAGTCCATTCTTGTTTTATTGCCACTTCGCGTTTTTAATGTGACTTGACTAGCGATTGATTCATCTGTTTTTTCTAATTCTTTTGCAACTTGTGATTCAAATGCTTTTCCTTTCGCGGCATTTTTTGCAATTGAAGCTCCTGCTTTTTCCCCTGCCTTATAGGCATCATATGTTGATTCGATTGCCTCTCCTGTCGCCTTGAAAGCTTTGCCAGCCTCTGGCCCGAATGCAGCAACGCCTTTAACAACCGTCTCGGCACTTGCCATCCACATACAATGCCGTGTTGGTGGCGGAATACGTCAGCGCGATGAAATGCCATTGCAGAGCATTCCAAGTGATGGGGAGTGTAAAATAATTGGTTTGTGAACCGGCGTTTTGCGCGCTGAAATAGAGGTTCGTCCCGCCCTGATCAACATTCAGACTCCACCAGCCATAGGACGCGTCGCCTGTCCATTGACCCGCGTTGATCAGTTCACCCGCAGAGCCGGGGCCAGACCCATAATTGTTGGCACTCGCCCAATCCGGCGCGAACCATAGGGTCACGCTGCCCTGATTGACCATCAGATTGGTTCTGCCGTCGCTTTCAACGACGTTGTATCGCAGCCACGCGGCGGTGTTCGTGTCCAAAAGAAGCGCCAAGCCGTCACCCAGCGTCCGGTTGAGATTGGTGAATGAGACGGCTGAATAACCGAAGTCGCTTGCCCAAAAACCATCCTTGTCGGTAAAAGACCACGAATCGAGCATGTAGTAATAGGAATTGAAAGCATTGAACGTGCTGCTGATGGTGTTGGAACTCAACACGAAATTATAGGTGTAAAGGTCGTCGAACTTTCCGTGGGCTTGGGTCAGTCCGTTTGTGTCGCTGCCGATGTAGAAACCGTTGGCGAGAACACCCGATGAAGGCCAGATGGTCATGCCCGTGCCGTTAGTCGCTAGTTGGCCGTCAAGATACAATGCCGTGTTGGTGCTGGAATACGTCAGCGCGATGAAATGCCATTGGCCAGCCGTCCAAGCAATCGGAGCGGAAAGATAATTGGCCTGTGTCCCGCCATTATTCTGTGCGCTGAAATAGAGGTTCGTCCCCGCTGGGTCGGTGTAAAGACTCCACCAGCCGTAAGTGGCGTTGCTTGTCCATTGACCCGCGTCAACCAGTTCTCCCCACACGCCGGAACCGATTCCACCGGCATTGGTGCTGCCCCAAGACGGTGCGAACCACAACGTCACACTGCCTTGATTGACGGTAAGGTTGGTCGTGCCGTCGTTTTCAATGACGTTGTATTGCAGCCATGCGGCGTTCGTGCTGTCCACAACCAAAGAGCCGTAATCGCCGGCGAAAGAAAAATTGAGATTGGTGAACGAGACGGGAGCGTAGCCAATATCAGTTGTCCAGGCGTTTGTGTCGTAAAAAGACCATGAATCAAGCGGGTATTGAGTGACAGGCAACGTCTGGCCAGCGGCATACCGAACATCCGCCAGAAGGCTAAACAGAAATAAAAAAAGAATGGGACGGCACAATTCCAGTTTCGTTCGCTTGATTGTTTTCATGGTCTGCCTTTGAAAAGTTGTTTTCGTGATTCGATTTCCCTCTGAAAATTTTCATGTTTTTTACCCGCGCCTCAAAGTTAATACAAGCGCAAAGATGTTAAATCGCCGCGTCAATTGTGTGCGTGTGAACACGGATTTTTGCCACGTTTGCCTTAATGTCGCCTTTTGTGACAGGCATCCCCAAAAATTTGATCGGCGCGCAGGTGAGAAAGCGGCGCATAAAGAAAGGCTGGTCGCAGGAAACCTTGGCCAGAAAACTCCAATTGCGCGGTTGGAACATAAGCCGCGATTCACTTGCGAGTCTGGAATCACAACGGCGCAGAGTGCCCGATTGTGAAATGTTTTATCTGGCGCGCGTGTTAAATATCCGTCTTGAAGATTTGTTTCCAAAAAATCTGGCTCTGAACAAAATCGGCTCGCAATTTCAATCAGGTGGAAAATTAGCGATTTTCCCAACTCGCGCCGAAAAATAATTGGTGCCGATTCTTGTCTCATGCTTTTGCGCTTTCTGTTGTGGCGATAAAATGAGACTCGGTTTTAGTTTTAATGTGTGCAAAAATTCGTGGGGCAAATTCAGAAGACACGAATGGCTTGATGATGTAATCGGCTGCTCCAATTTCGAGACCGTGATGTTGATCTTCCAAGCAAGTGCGTCGTGAAACGAACACGATTGGGGTAAAGCGTGAATAATACCTTTGTTTAATGTCACTGCAAACCCCAAACCCGGTTATGTCTGGCAAATCCACGCTCAACGTGATGAGGTCAAATTTGTTCACTTTCGCCGATTCGATTCCAGATCTTCCGGTCGGCGCAACTTCCACCTCGCATCCTGCGTCAGACAACAAATGCGCCATTATCCTTGCCAGCGGCAAATCGTTTTCGATGATTAGAATTTTCACTTGGCTTGTCACAATTTTGAACAATCTTTTTAAACACTTTTTTCCGCAAAATTCAAAAAGCGATTTTAACTCCCTGTAATATGCGCCTATAGGCGTATAACTTGTCAATACATTTTGCGTTATTGCTATGGGGTGGCAAAATCCAAAACAGAAGTTGTCTGCTCATCAGTCGCCCGCTTGCTGCGTGAAAAGCGCTTGGCCGCTGGTCTGTCCATGTATGCAGTCGCCAAACGCGCCCGGCTGTCCCATTCGATGGTCAGTCGTGTTGAACAGGAACTTCGCCGTCCAACGCTTGACACGCTGTTGCGCATAGCCGAAGCGATGGAAATTGATCTGTGGCCTTTAATTAAAATGGCCGAATATTCTTCTAAGAATGGATCGGAAAAGCCGAAATACCACAAAACAGAGTCCTGAAAGTCACGGCTTTCTTTTCGCCCAAGCCAAGAGTTCCTTTCGGCTCATGAAATTTAAGATTCGTTCCTTCGGAATTTTCGCAGCCAATGCCGCCGCGAGTCCAAAATCAATAAATTGTAGTTGCGGCGGATGATGGGCGTCTGTGCCGATGGAAATGCGGCAACCGGCTTTTCGCGCCAGTTTGAGCAAATTCAAATTCGAATCCTGCCGGTCGGGATAAGAATCAATTTCGATTGCTTTATCCTTCTGCGCTGCCGTCTCAAAAATGCGCGGCCAGTCAGCTTGCAATCCCAAACGAAAATTGTAAATGCGTCCGCGCGGATGGCCGAGGATGTTCAAGTGCGGATTATTTAATGCGCCAAGGTAGCGTGCAGTCTGATCATCAGTTTTTCGCAGCGACAAATGAAATGCGCCAAGAACCACGTCCAATTTTTCCAATGCTTGGGATTCCATGTCGCCAATACCGCTCAAATCCAGATTCAATTCGATGGAACGCAGGACACGAAACGATTTTTTCTGCGCGGCCAATTCTTTATTCACAGCTTGAATTTCCTCGCCCTGCGTTTGCAATTCTTCTTCGTTGATTCCACCGGCGATCTTCAATTTTTTGGCATGGTCGGTGATGGCGATATATTGGTAGCCACGCTCAATTGCGGCCATTGCCATGTCACGCACAGTTCCAGTTCCGTCGCTCCATTCGGTGTGCATCTGCAAATCGCCGCGCACGTCTTTTTTCCAGTCGGGTTGCGCCGCCAAAATTTTCTGTGCCTGTGTCCATGTAAAAAAATCGCGGCGGATTTCCGGTTCAACGATTTCTTTGGGCGGTCGTTCGATCCATTTCAAAATCAATTTTTCCAGAAACGGGCCGACGCCGGATAATTCTGTCACTGAACGCTTCGCAGCCACGATTTCCGCTGCTTCCTCCGTCCACAGATGAGCGGCGCGCGCGGCTTTGCGCATGGCGCGCTGAACATGGTGCTTGGCGCTTTCGGATTCAACGCAAAGCAGTTCGGCAATCTGCGAGTTGGTTATTTCTGCCGCCATTATTTTTCTGCAATCGCTTCGATTTCGTCCTGAACTTCATCGGCTGCGAACTCCTGCGCCTTCACCGTTTCCAAAGCCCGGCTTTCCGCCTCGTGCAAATTTTGGGCTTTGACGTTCAACTTTGTTTCCTGCGTCGCGGTGCGCAAAATCGTCACGCTGAAATGTTTAATTGGAACTGCCTTCGGCTTGGGTGGGGTAAAGACTTTTAGCGGTTCGGAAATTTTCTTCCTGGGCGCTTCGCTGATGGATAATTTCGCCGATGCTTCCTGCAACAAGTCGTATTTGATGCCGATCACGCGTGAGTCAGTTATTTTTGGCAGGGCTTTGGGAAAAACCAGATATAGCGCAGACGGCTTTTGATGGAAACCAATCTCGCCAAAATCTGCTGTGCCACTGACTTTTTGAACAACCGTTAGCGCGCGATTTTCACGCACGGCCTTCATCAACTGCGGATTGTCTTTGGGTTTTGTCCAAAGCGTCACCGTTTCGGGCTTGCCGCTACGCTTGATCAGTTCAGAAAACCGAATCGCTTTGGACATGGTTCAAATTTTGGTGACTGACTTTATTTTGTCCTTCACTTCATCGTTATTAAGCGGCTCGAAATCATCGCGCTTTAATTCTTCCCGCGCCTTCCTCTTGGCATTGCCCTTGGTCGGCGCTTTAACTTTTACCTCAACGTCCGATTAAATTGTCCGATGCACGTCCACGATAAAATCCTTGTCCTTCGTTTTTCGTTTCATGGAAAAACTTTCACTCCGTTAAATGGAATAGTCAAACGGCTTCTGGACGCACAAAGTTCGTTTTTGAAGTGCGCCGCGCGCGTGTATATTAAACTCATGAGCAAAGCGTTCACGCGTGAATCGGATGAGCTTCCCGAAAGCCCGCTGATAAAAGTAGCGTCCACATTGCCGTTTGGGCTTAAAAATTATTTCACGCCACAGGGCGTAGCCAAGTTGCGGCAAGAAATGGAACAATTGAATTCACAAAGCGCGTCGCCAGCGAGCCGTCAACGCATTTTTGAAATTCAGCAAAGTTTGCAAACGGCTGTTGTCGTCGAGCCCCCGCCGAAGCCGTGGCGGCAAGTTTCTTTCGGCGCAACCGTCACCGTGCGCGATCCAGAGAATGTGCAACATACCTACCATGACGCGCTCGAAAAATTGATCGAGAAGAAGGTCAAGAATGGCGGTGAGAAATTACCTGTCCCGAAAAAGGCAAAACAGCCAACAAATGTCATTGATTTAGTTTCGGTTCTGCAACAAAGCATCAAGGAAACGCAGGCGAAATCCAAATCGGCGGCGCGCAGCAAAGCCGCGTAAAAGCCATGTCGCTCAAGGAATATACCCGAAAGCGAAATTTCGGAGAAACCGCCGAACCTAAAGCAGCACGCGAAAAGCAGACTGCACATCGTTTTGTCATTCAAAAGCACGCTGCCTCTAGGCTGCATTATGATTTTCGCCTCGAAATAAATGGTGTTTTAAAATCGTGGGCGGTTCCCAAAGGCGTTCCATTTATCAAAGGCGAAAAACGTCTCGCGGTTCAGGTCGAGGACCACCCAGTTTCTTACATCAACTTTGAAGGCACGATTCCTAAAGGCCAATACGGTGGCGGGACGGTGATGGTTTGGGATGAAGGGACTTTCTCGACGGATGACAAATCATCGCTCTGGGAACTTTCCAATGGAAAACTGCATTTCACGCTCGACGGGCAAAAACTTCATGGCGACTGGTATTTGGTGCAGTTACGCGATAGCAAACAATGGCTGCTGATCAAAGGCGGAGAGGATTTGAAACCCATTTCAAAAAAGTTAGACGACACTTCGGCACTGTCGGGCAAAACGATGGCGCAACTTTCGGAAAATGGCGCGGTGTGGCAATCCAAGCCGTGCGATTCGACAAGTTCAAAACAAAATTCCTTCAAAGAAAGACTTCGCGCGAAGGTTTCAAAACCGAAATCTTTGCCGGTGAAATTCATTCCGCCGATGAAGGCCAAGTTAGTCAAATTGCCGCCTTCCGGTGATGAACGGGAAATCGAAATCAAATTTGACGGATATTGGGCGCGGGCTTTCAAAAATGGCGGCGATGTTCAACTGCTTTCCAGAAACGAAAAGGATTTCAGCCAAAAATTCCCCCAAATTGTCGAGGCCGTCCACGAACTTAAAATCAGGCAGGCCGAGCTTGAAGGCGAGATTGTCGCACTGAACGAAAAGGGCATTTCCAAGTTCCAACTGTTACAGGCTTACGAGCTTGGAGAAAAACGTCCGCCCCTTTTTTTCTATGCGTTCGATTTATTGCGATTGAATGGAAAAGATTTGACCCGGCTTCCTTTGGTCGAGCGCAAGGCGCAGCTTAAAAAAATCCTCGGAAATCAATCCGGCCTGATCCGTTATTCGGCTTCCCTTGGTGATGATGCAAAGCGTTTACTGAAACTGGCAAAGAAAACCGGCCTTGAAGGTCTGGTTTGCAAACGCAAAGACTCACTTTATGAGGCGGGAGAACGCAGCGGCGCCTGGGTGAAGCTCAAATTCCATAAGGAGCAGGAGTTTGTCATCGGGGGTTTTACCAATCATCACCGGCGGGGACAGCGGCATCGGACGTTCCGTCGCCATTCAGTTTGCCAAGGAAGGCGCGGACATCTGTATCGTCTGCCTCAATGAAGAAGACGATGCCGAATTGACGGCGGCAAGAATCGAGGAAATCGGTCGGCGGGCAATTCAATTTGAAGGCGACATCGCCGAGCCGGATTTTTGCGAAGAAGTCGTTAAAGGAACGCTGGATGCTTTTGGCCGGATTGACATTTTGGTCAACAACGCGGGCGAGCAGCACGAAGTCAATGGCGTGGAAGACCTCGAACCTGAAGGCGTCGAAAGAATTTTTCGCACGAATATTTTCGGATTCTTTTATCTCACCAAAGCCACGTTGCCGCATCTCAAATCTGGCGCAGCCATCATCAATACGACTTCGATTCAAGCGTATGATCCTTCACCGCACTTGATGGCTTACGCGTGCACGAAGGCGGCGATTCTTAATTTCACCCGTTCGCTGGCCAAAGAATTGGCGGAAAAGAAAATCAGAGTGAACGCGGTCGCGCCCGGCCCGATCTGGACACCGTTGATTCCGACGACTTTCAAACCGGAAGAATTGAAAACTTTCGGAGACAAGACCTTGTTCAAGCGGCCCGGCCAGCCGGTCGAAGTCGCTCCGGCATATCTTTTTCTCGCGACGGAAGCCGATTCATCATTCGTTACCGGCCAAGTCCTGCACGTCAATGGTGGTCAAGGGATGATGAGTTGAATCGCGCTCCTGACAAGAAATCATGTGATTTTGCTTCCATATTGCATTTTTCGACCCACTTCAAAATTGGAATGAAGGGGTTGCCATTGACTAAATCAGTGTTTTGTAATTTCCTTTCGCCATGTCCAGGCAAGTTCCTGTCAGAATCGCGACTCCGAGCTTGGTTTGCATGATTTCGTCGGAGAAGGAAATACCATTGGTGGAAGCCAACCGCATTGCCGAGTTGTTTCTTCAAAATTTGAAGGATGCTTACGGTGAAGATGTGTTTCCCGAAGAAAGCCCGCTTACGTTTCATTTTGAAGTTTCAGTGGATGGAATGGGTCAAATAACCTCACCGCTGCCCACGCTTGATCAAATTGAGATGGCAAAAGGGAATTGGTCGAACTCGATCAAAATGTTCTTACGGCCTCACTTTCGACCCAATCATCCCGGTTAATGGCGTCATTATTTTAAGTTCGCAACTCAAAGCTCCTTAATGCCCAATGTTTTGGGAAAAGCTGGTTATACCGTGCTTCGGCAAATCGCCGGTCAATCAAAAGCACCGTCCCGCGATCCGTTTCGGAGCGGATGACCCTACCCGCCGCCTGCAAGACGCGGTTCATGCCCGGAAACGTGTAGGCGTATTCAAATCCAGCGCCGGTGCGTTCTTGAAAATAATCGCAGATCAAATCGCGCTCCACGCAAAGCTGCGGCAGGCCGACGCCGACGATGACCGCGCCGATAAGCCGTTCACCTGTTAGATCAATGCCTTCGCCAAAAATCCCACCCAATACAGCGAAGCCCACTAAAGTTTTATTGTGGTCGGCGGCAAATGCCGCCAGAAATTCTTCGCGTTCGGCTTCGGACATTCGTGGCCTTTGTTCGATTATTGCGATTTCAGGATGCGCTTCACGAAACTGATCCAGAGCCACATTGAGATATTGGTAGGACGGAAAATAAACCAGATAATTGCCCTGCCGCCCTGCAACCAGTTCGCGAATCCCGTTGACGATTTCGGCGAGCGTTGCTACGCGATTTTTCAAATCGGTGCGAATTTTATCATTCACTAGCACCACTAGATTTTCCGGCGGAAAAGGCGAGGGCAATTGCAATTGCCGGTCGGTTTCCTCACCGCCTAAAAGTGCGCGGTAATAATCCATTGGCGAGAGCGTCCCTGAAAAAAATACGGTGGCTTGAGCCGGTTCACAGGCCGCGCGGATTCGGGACGCCGGATCGAGGCAAAACAACCGCAACTTCACGCCGTCTTGAGATTCAACAATCGTCCTGTAGCTGGCGTCGTAAAATTCGGCTGTCCGCAAAAAAACGTGCAATCGAAAATACAATTGCAGCAACACTTCACGAAAATCGGTGGTTTGATTTTGCGCCAACCAGTTCTCGGCAGCTTTCAAGGTGTCCTCAATCAATGGGATTAAATTCAGTGGGCGTAAGCGCATGGCCTTTTTCCCGCAGAAATTTCAATTCATTTGCCAGCAGCAGACTGGCGATCTCAAGTTGATTGTCATAAGTCAGGCGATTAAAAACCAATTTCTCGGTGATGCGGGCAAACATTTCGGGGCGCAGGGATTGTTGAGCGCGCGTGAGAACGTGACGCTCCATTGTGGCTTGAGTGGAATGTTGAACGTGCAAAATTTCCGCCGCGCCGATGTTTGAAGTCAGCACAATGTAGTGCTTGGAAAAATCCAGCGTGTCGCCACTCGCCATCGTCACGCGCGCCGCATCCAGAATTTGAAGAAAGACATCCAGCACTCGCGGATGCGCCTTTTCAATTTCATCAAAGAGCAAAGTGCCGGAAGGTGATTTGTCATAAGCCATCCCCAAAGTGCCGCGCTCACCCAAACGCGCACCGAGCAGGACGCCGAGTGATTCCTGTGTTTGATATTCGCTCATGTCGAAACGGAAAAGTTTGTCCGCGCCAAACAGAAATTCAGTGAACGCCAATGTGATCTCCGTTTTGCCAACACCCGTCGGACCGAGAAACATAAAGCTGCCGCGCGGACGAGTCGGCTTGGTCAAGCCAAGTTCGCCGCGTTGCAGCACGGAAACCACTCGCGGGATGACGTGAGCCTGTCCACGGATGCGATGGCTTAAAATTTTTTCAAGCCCTTGCAACTTCAAATGAAGCGGCGAGGAAGTTTTTTCCATTGTGTCTATTGCATTTTCCATGTTCCAACCATGCCAGAACGCTAAAAAAAAGTTGTAACGATTTCATTACAACCTACCAAAGCAAAAGAAGGTAAAAAGGAGCGTATGAAAATTATATTTCAAAACAACCTGATGGGATTTTCTCCCATTCTGGCGCAAACCACGGGCAGCCTTTCATCGGGCGCTTCATCGGCGTTGGGCATCGTGATGCTCATCGGATTCATCTTCGGAACGATCTGCGTTGTCGGCGGCGGGTTCGCCATCCGGCGCGGTGACGCCGACACCGGAAAACTTTCCATCATCGGCGGACTTATCATCGCGGGTGCGCCGGTCATTGTGAAGGCGTTGTTTGTCGCCTTCGGCATTGGCAGTTCAACCGTTGACGTGGGCAATTTCCAATGAAAGACGGAATTCGATTCACGGAGACGAACAGTTCCGACGATTCCAAAGGCCGGACGTGGGGGTTGGAGGGCGAATTGTTCTGGTTCATTGTCGGCGGCGGCTTCGCCTTCGTGATGATCCTGCTGCTTTGCTTCAGCGCATTGAAAATGAGCATTTTCACTTCGCTGATTTTAGCGGCTGTGCCGCTGACGCTGTGCGTCATTTACGTCTTCGTGTTTCGGCAGGGCAAACCGGCGGGTTACGACGTTGACTGCCTCGACTACTGGTTAAAAGGCTCTGGCTTCAGTCCCGATTTTCAAAGGCAACCGGCACATCCATTATGTTTGAAGAATCGCCAAACGGATACTTCGTCAACGACCTGATGGTATTCAATTCGTTGAACGCGGGCGGCTACGTCTCGAAAGGATTTTTTTTCGAGCCGCCCGACATGATTAACGCGCAAGTGTCGGAACTGAATGGGTTTCAAGACCAGCTTTCGCTATTGATGCAGTCACTCACCGAAAATCAAAGGCTGCAAATCCAATACTATTGCGACTCCGATTATCGGCACGAACTTTTGCGATACAATGCCGAGACCCAAAAAGCGGCCAACGTCTGGACGCGCCGCTCACGCAACGAACGCTTTGAACGGTATTGGCGGCTGATGACCGAACGCCGTTTGCGGCGGCAACGGCTTGTTTTTTATCTTTCGCGGAAAATCGAAACGTCATGCAAAGGCATTAAATCCGCCGCCGCGCTCACGGAATACTACAACCAACTTTTGGGACAATTCAAATCGGAATTTGAACATACCCACGAGTTGCTTACGGACATTTTTGCCGGACAGGGCGCGCGGATAATCCCGATGAAGGACGCCGACCACTTCCGGCATTGCAAAACATTTTTGAATCCGTCGCTCGCGGAACGATTCGACTACGACCCGATTGAAGGTTTTGATCCGCAATTGTCCATTCAGGAAAATTGCTGGCACAGCGAGGGAGCGGGACAGGCCGATTTCGGATTCTTCATGGATGGCCGCTACCATTCCATCATCGCCTTGTCGCGCTGGCCGAAAATGACCTATCCAGGAATCATCAACCGCCTCACCGGCTTGCGGTTGCTCGATTACACCATCACGGTGAATCTCGACCCGCTTTCTGTCCGCAAGGAAATCAACAAGGAGGAAAAAGAACACGACCGCATCGCGGGTGATTACGCCAGCGAGAAAAAACTTTCGCTTCTGACCGTGATGGACAAGAAACAAAAGAAAATCGCCGCGCTCATGCAGGGGCATACGATTCCGTTCAAAGTCTTGTTCGCCATCCGCACTTGGGACAAGAGCAAGGAAGGATTGATTGCCAAAACGACGGCGATTAAAAATGCAATCAACTCCATGAATTCGGCGCAGTATGCGGAAAGCACGCTGCCCAGCACTTCCAAGAAATTATTTTACCAGACGTGGCCGGGCTGGACGTGGAGCAAATACAACTCACGAAAACTTTACGGCGAGAACCGTTACATCGCCGATATGCTGCCGATTGCCTCGACGTTCACCGGCCATCTTGATTCGGCGGAAGCGATTTACGAAGGCCCGAACCAGAATCTTGTCGGCATCAAAACTTTCTCCGGCTCCGCTGGCAACCAATCGCCGCAGCACGCGGTTTTGCTTGGCATGAGCGGAGCGGGAAAATCCGTGACGATTTGCGACCTGCTTTCGCAGACGGAAAATTATTTCGCCTACACCGTCATCATCGAGGAGGGGCTTTCTTACGGCATCTACACACAGACGGTCGAGCCAGACGCCAAGCCGATTGTGATTCAGCCGGACGGTGACATCACCATCAATTATCTCGATACGAAGGGACTGCCGTTGACGCCGGATCATCTGGCATCGGCGACCGCACTTGTCGCCCGCATGGTCGGCTTGAGCCAGAGCGAGGACAAGCAGATGTTGCGACAGGCGCAAATCGCGAAATACATCAATCTGCTTTACGAGGATGTTTTTCAGGATTGGACGCGCAAGAATGAAAATCAAATGATGGAGGTTGCGCGCCGCGCGTGTGCGCTGGCGCATTATCGCAAAGAGAAAATGCCGCCGGGCGCGACGATGCTTGAAGCGTTCGCCGATTTCCGAGACTGGCTAAAATCAAGTGAAGACGAAGCGAAGAATTTCGAGCAGCAATTGTCCGAAGGCGAAGTTCTGAAATTTTTGAAAGACCCCAACACGGTCAAAGAGGTTCGCAACATCGCCTTTTCTCATTTCAAAACCGACGAGTATCCAACGCATCGGATGTTGCAGGAACTGATGTCGCTGGACGCAAGCGGCGCTGAACGCGACCAGATTATTGAAATCTCCACGCTGCTTTTACCGTGGTGTCGGGATGGTAATTACGGTGCGTTGTTTGATGGCGCGAGCAATCTTTCACTCACCGGCAAAATCGCGCATTTCGAGCTTGGCTACATTCCTGATTCAGCGAAGGAACTGCGAGCCGCCGCCGGATTTCTCATCACGAATCACGCCCGCAAGCATATCATCACCCTCCCGCGCGCCGTGCGGAAACGCAATGTGTATGAAGAAGTCGCCCGCTTCCTCGACATTCCGGGCGGCGAGGAAATCGTCAAGGAAAGTTACGCGCAGCTTCGCAAATTCAATTGCTGGAACATTTCAATCGTCCAGCAGTATGCGCGCTTCAAACAAAGTCGCATCCGTTCCGCCGTGTTCGGTAACAGCCGCCAGTTTTTCTTGATGCGCCAGAACGACCGCGCCGATCTGGACGACATCGCGCGTGACATCGCCATTCCCGAAATCACGAAGCACACGATAATGAATTACACGCTGCCCGACCATCAGGCCGGAGCGAAATACTCCGCGTTCACTTATCTGCATATTGATTCCAACCGTCCGATTTGCGGGACGGCTTACAATTTCACTTCCCCCGAAATGCTCTATTGCTCCAGTTCGAGCGGAGAACATTTTGAACAACGCGCCAAGGAACTGCGCGGCGCGAAAAATGTCACCGAAGGAATTTTAACTTTTTCACGCAAACCACAACTCGCGGAGGCCGTATGAAATCCCATCATCTCATTTCAATTTTTCTCGTTCCGATTTTTATTTCTGGATGCGCCGCCGTGCGTCCTGTCAGCGACATGGCATTGGGCGCGGGCGGCGGTTATCTCGCCAATAAATTTTCCAACGGCAATCCGGCAATCACCGCAGCAGGTGCGGCGGGCGGCGTCTTGGTAAGTGAAGGCGCAAACTATCTCGCGGGCAAGGCAGCGGACAATGCCTATGCCACCGGCTATGAAAAAGGCCGGAGCGACGCGGTAAAGCAACAATACTGGATTTTGATTCACCAGCAGCAGGAGCAAAAGACGCTGCCCGAAAACATCAGCCTGTATGCCATCCCCATTCCTGAACAAACGATTGACGGAACGATTTTGAATCCGACCACCAAATACCTGCGAATCGAAAACTAGCGGGCAAAACCAACAGCCATCAAAAAAAAGAAAGGACAACAAACATGAAAAAAATAATTGCAATGACCCTCATCGCCCTGCCGCTGGCGTTTTCCGCCCGCGCACAGTGGATTGTCTATGACCCCATCAGCAATGTTCAGCAGATTCTCGACCAAGCCGAGAACATCGCCCAATACGTTGACATGGTGGACAACCAGGTGCAGCAGATTACGCAGCTCTCCGACCAGCTTCAGCAGTTGCAGCAATACAATAAAGAGTTTGGCGACCCGTCGCAGATTCTCAATGTCACCGGCATATCCGCGCTGACATCCGACCTCACGCAGACACCGCTCGGCCAGACCATCTCCGCAGTCGAAAAAACCGCCGATGGTATTTCCGCGCTCACTTACGACGCTAACGGCCTTTACAATCAAATCGGCGCGACCTTTTCCACACCGTCAGGAAATAAAATCCAGCGTGCGACCACTGACTACAAACCTTTCGAGGCGATTAACAACGCGACCGCGAATTATTCCAACGTCACCGCCAACGTGTTGCAACGCCGACAGACGTTGAAGGACGCCATTGCCTCGACGACGGAAGCATTGCAATCGGCAACGACCGCATCCGAAGTGCAAAAACTTACCGGCGTCTTGATTGGCCAGAACTCGGCATTGGCCGCGACGGACAAGGAAATTGATCAGGCCGTCGCGGTGAGCGTCGAGCAGGACATTGAAAACCGGAACGACGCCCAAAAACAGGCCACCGCCGAGCAGGAGGAACAGAAGGCGGAAATGGTTGAATCATTTGACAACTACCGGACGAATTTTCAACTCAATACGCAGCCGCCGATGTTCCCCACAGACAGCCAATGAAACTGAAAATCTTATTGCTCATCGCCGTGATTGCGATGGTCGGCGGCAGCGTCACCGTCTTGGTGATTCAATCAAACGCGCGAAAGTTGAAGTTTCAACCGACGCCGGAAAGCCAGTTGCCGACGGCCATCAGCAATTACAGCAAAACTTTCAAACTCAATACGTCCCCGCCGATTTGGACGCAACCCACCAATGGAAACCCGACCCACTGAATTGCGCGAAACGCTCGTCACGGACAACGGCAAATCAAAAGTTGCTGAAGCTAGGCAGCGTTTTGATCCGACGCGCATCTTTGTCCAGAAAGACCGGCTCGTCTGGTTTTGGTTTGGCTTTGCCATGCTCGTGCTAATCGGCGCGTCGGTTGACCGTTATTTTCTCGTGCAAAGTTTCAAGCAGCGCGAGCGGGTGGTTGTGATTGATCCGGCGAACACATTTTATGTTTCCCCATTGATGAAATTCGAGGAAGCCAAAGGGCTTCATGTCGAGCAAAGCACACTCGCAGCCACGGCCTTTCTGGAGCGCAATCCGAAAGGGTTTGATAACGACGACTTGTTGAAGCAGATGTTTCTGAAACAGGCTTACCAAAAAGCATCGGCCTATCAAGCCGCCGAAGAACCTGAATTCAAGTCCAAGCAGTTGCATCAAAAAGTGGAAATCAGCGGGATAAACATTCTCAACACACGCGAAGATTTCGTGCTGACGCAAGTGACCGGCCAGCTTATTCGGGACGGTGTTTTTCAGGACAAACCTTTCACAGAGGCGATTCCATTCAAGCTGTCGCTCCGATTGCAACGCAATCCCAACATGGTTCAGAACGGCAGATTCCCGACGGCCGTAAATGACTTCAAATATGAAACGACTGGCAATTAGTTTTCTCATGGGCGTCTGCCTCATCGCGGGCGCGAAGGACATGGAGATTCAGGATTTTATTCTGGACGAGCAGACCGTCTATGTCATTCCGGTTTCCGGCTACCGCGTCACGACCATTAGTTTTCCCGGCCCAATTTCGGCGATGGATGGGGCGCAGGTAACGATTGATCCGCAGAAACCCGCCGCCTTTCTCATTGCCCACACCAAAGGTTCATCGTTTTTTTCCGTGCGCGCAGAAATGAGAAAGGCGACGACGAACGTCAATATCCGATGGAACAACAAAACGTATGTCATCGAACTGGTCGAAAGTGACGAGCCGTTTTTGTCCGTCACATTTGAAATCCCGCCGGACAATTCCGCATCGCTGCACGCCGCGCCAGTGACGCCATCGCGCTTGCTCGCGCTTCTGGACAAGGCCAAAGCCTATCCGCTATTGAAGGCGTATCATTCCGAAGCCGTCGCACAGGTGGATTATCGCAATTACGAAAAAGAGCCGCGCATTTTGGATTGCACCAACTATGCCGTGAAAATCGAGGAAGTGTTTCGCTTCAATCCCGAAGACACGCTCATTTTTCGCGTGGGCGTCGCCGCGAAGTGAGATTCTGCTTTGTTCGCGTGGCATAGACGGAAAAGAGCAGTTTGGAAT
>DATAUQ010000007.1:0-15732 GCA_036268155.1 Verrucomicrobiia bacterium
GCAAGATCACGCTGCCGCCGCGTCCGCCGTTGCCGCCGCTCGGCCCGCCCTTGGTGATGTAAGCCTCGCGATGGAACGCGACGCAGCCTTTGCCGCCGTGCCCCGCCTGCGCGTAAATTTTTATTTCGTCAATGAACATGATTTAATTCTATCTCTTCCAGAAAATAAAAAAAGCGAGGCGTGAACCTCGCTTTGAAAATTGTTCGCGCCGAAAATCAATTCTTCGCGGCGGCGGCTTCGGCCACGACGTTCACGCGGCGGCTGTTCTTGTCGAACTTCACCTTGCCGTCCACGAGCGCAAAGAGCGTCCAATCGCGGCCCGTGCCGACGTTTTTGCCCGCGATGAACTTGCTGCCGCGCTGGCGCACGATGATGCTGCCCGCGCTGACGACTTCGCCGCCGAATTCTTTCACGCCCAGCCGCTTGCTGACGCTGTCGCGCCCGTTGCGGACGCTGCCTTGACCTTTTTTATGTGCCATAAAATTTTAAGCGTTGATCGCCGTGATTTTCACTACGGTCAGTTCCTGACGATGGCCGATGGTCTTGTGATAACCCTTGCGGCGTTTCATCTTGAACGTGAGTTTTTTCTCGCCGCGCTTGTGCTCGACGACATCCGCCATGACGGTCGCGCCGCTGACGGTGGGCGCGCCGACGGCGAGCTTGCCGTCATTGTTGACGAGCAGCACGCGGTCAAACGTGAACGGTTTGCCGGCTTCGGTTTCGAGACGTTCGATTTCGAGCTTGTCGCCCGCGATGACGCGATATTGTTTGCCACCAGTTTCTAAAACAGCATACATAAATTTTCCCGCAAAGGGTCGGGCATTAAACCAGATTTTCGGAAACTGTCAACGCCTGATTTTCGGCAATTTGGTTCGGCAAGGGCAATCGTCGTCAGCAAGAAATCCCAAAGGGATTTAATCAATCAGCCCAGCGTTGGCCGATGAAATCGGACTACGCTGGGTGGTGTTTGCGAAAATGATTCAACCCTGACAGGGTTGAATCCTGCGGCTGACAAACCCAAGGTAGCTTCTACGAAGCTACCTTGGGCTGAAAGATTGAATCCCGTTGGGATTCACATTTTCTCCCTCCGCCGAAATAGTCGCTCGCGTTTTTTAATTTCACCGGCCAGTAATTCCTCCGCGCACCAGCCGCGCAATTGCGCGAAAGACGCCAGCTCAAAAAGTTCTTTGGCCAAATTGGTTTTTGAAAATTTTCGCTTTGAACTTTTTTCTGCCGGAAACAAATCAGCTTTTTTAGCTTTCTTCAAAAGCTTTTCTGCGCGCAGCAGCGCGGGCAGATGTTTCGGAATTCCGTCGAGCGCGGATTTGCGTTCCAGATGCGTGCCGTGTTTTTCCGCGCGTTTGATTTTCTCCCAGTTCGTCCAGACCTCGTCCACGTTTTTAACTTTGGTCGTGCCAAAAACGTGCGGATGACGGCGGATCAATTTGTCCACAAGCTGCCGCGTGACTTTTTCAAAATCAAACGCGCCGCGTTCCTTCGCCATTTGCGCGTGGAAAACCACTTGCAACAACAAATCGCCCAGTTCCTCGGCTATTTCATGATCGTCGCGCGATTCAATCGCGTCAATCAATTCATAAACTTCCTCGATCGCGTGGCGGCGCAACGTCAAATGCGTCTGCTCTCGATCCCACGGACAGCCTTTCGGCGAACGCAGCTTCGCCATGACTTTGAGCAAATCTTCAATCGCAGATTTTTTCTTCATGAAATTTTAACCACGGATAAACACGGATGACACAGATGAAACAAATTGGTAGGGCTGGCAGTCCTCTGCCTGCCGCGAACGCATATGAATCGTTCATGCGCCAAACCGCCGCCCGACGGCGCGCGCGGAGCGACGCGCCCTACCCATATCCGTGTTTATCTGTGTCCATCCGTGGTCGAATTTTATTTACAAAATTACCAAATCATCGCGATGCACGAGTTCCACGCGCGCGAGTTTTTTGGCGCGGATTTCTTCGCCGCTGAATTTCGCGATGCCGCGCGCGAATTCCGTTCCGTTCAAATCACAAATCCGAACAACTTCTTCGGCAGTAAAATCACCTTCGCAGCGCGCAACGCCGGGCGGCAATAAACTCTTGCCACTTTCACGCAACGCCTTTTTTGCGCCGTCGTCCACGAACAGCGCGCCTTTGGGATGATGGAAAAATGCGATCCAGCGTTTGCGTCCCTGCAATTTGTTCGGCTGCGCGACGAACAGCGTGCCTTCGTCTTCGCCAGCCAAAACTTTCGCGAGCACGTTTTTCTTTTTGCCGGACGCGATAACGAGCGGGATGCCGGAGCGCACGACGATTTTCGCGGCCTGCACTTTCGACGCCATGCCGCCGACGGCGGTTTCGCTGGTCGTTCCGCCTGCGAGTTTTTCAATCGTATCATCAATCTGTTCGATGACAGAAATCGTTTTCGGATTCGACTTGCTGAAATTTTCGATGACGCCGTCAACGGTCGTCAAAATCACCAACAAATCCGCCGGTAAAAGCGATGCGACGAGCGCGGACAATTTGTCGTTGTCGCCGAATTTGATTTCCGTGAACGACACGGCGTCGTTTTCATTGATGATGGGCACGACGCCGCGACCGAGCAATGTGACAAGCGTGTTGCGCGCGTTGAGATGGCGTTCGTGATGTTCCAAATCCTCGTGCGTGAGCAAAACCTGCGCGACGTGCAAATCGTGCTTCGCAAAAAGTTCCGCGTAAATCGCCATGAGCCGCGTCTGCCCGATGGCGGCGCAGGCTTGAAGTTCCGCGAGTTCGCTCGGACGTTTTTCATAATCAAGCGCGCCCATGCCTGCGCCGACTGCGCCGCTTGTTACAATCACGATTTCTTTCCCGTTTTTTCGCAGCGCGGCGATTTGCGTAACGAGCTGCTCCAACTGCGCCGGGTCAATTTGTTTCCGGCTGTCGGTCAGCACGCCCGTGCCGAGTTTGACGACGAGGCGCGAAATGGATTTGAGTGAGTCACGTTGCACGCGAGAAAGTTATTGAAAAAACGGCGCGCGGAAAATGTTAAAATGACGGCAAACTTATTTGCCTATGAGTTGCAAGATTCCAGAACTGGAATTTTTTGGGTCAACGAGCGAGCCAAAAAAATCTCCGCCGCGCAATGCGATCAACAAGGCCAATCCGCCGAGGTCGGCGGGCGTTTTCACATTTTTCATCACGCAATTTTCAATGCCGATTTCCTGCGAGCGGTTGTTGCGCTGGTCTTTCAAGTCAATGAACTGCGCCTTGCCGACGGACACGTTCAGCACGTCAATGCCCGTGAACTCCAAGCCAGTTTGTTTCGTGAAGGATTTGCCGCTGCCGCCCGATTTTTTCACCGACGGCAAGGCCGCGATGGGAAAAATATTCGTCTGACCGGCCTGATTTTTCACGATGTCCAGTTCGCCAAGGTTGAAGCGCAGGAGCGTGACGTGCAGTTCGCTTTTGGCGAGCGCAGTGCGATCGTATTCGGCGTGGATTTCCGGAATGTCGAGGAACAGCGTGCCGCCAAAATTTGTCGAATTGTAGATTTTGAGATTTTCAATCGTGACGGTCGGCTCGGTCAGCCCAAGTTTGAAGCGGCCGATTTCCACGTCCATTCCGGTTTGTGCGCGGATGTTGTGTTCAATCACGACGCGTAGAATGGAATTAAGCGACAGGAAAAAAATCACGATCAATACGACGGCCAGAATGAGCATCCGTAAAGTCCATTTTAGAATCCAGCGAATCATTTATTTTCGATTTACGATATATGATTTACGAGACAGCATCGGATTGCGAATCAAATGGTAAATCAAACCGGCACATCCTCCGGCCGGACTTCCAGACATTCGTCCTGATCTTCCCAGATGATAGTCGGATACACTTGAAGCAATTTCGGCGCGAGTTCGCGGCCCACGCGCGCGAGCAATTGTTCCGATTTCTCCGCTGCATTTTCAAAAGCCGCGTCGTAATTTCCCACGCCGCGCCGCTGACGGTCATCCCAATGCGCGACGGCGTGGACGGGTTCGTATTGCTGTGCCCATGTTTCAATTTCAGAGCGGACGTCAGCGGAAATTTCCTCGAACGGCACGAGCGTTTCGCTGCAATGCTGGCAGATCAAACCGGACTCGCGCACGTCGCGCGTTAGCAGCGGCAAAAATGGCGCGCGGCAGCACGGCGATTCCGCGTAGGCGGCGGGCAGCGTGATGAGCCGCTTGAACCAGATTTGCTTTTCGTGCGCGATCTGCGCGGCGAGCCGGTAAGCGCCGACCAGCGGATGCGAGAGCCGCCACGCGCGGCCTTCGAGCTGGCCGAGCGTTTGCGCGAGCCAGCGCGCGAGCGTGAGGTCGTCAAAATCTTTGAACGCGCGGCTGTATTCCTGCCAGAGCGAGTCGAGCGGCGAACTGGATTCCGGTTCAAATGCCATGCGGCAGGATGGCGCGGGCGAAAAGTTTTGTCGAGCGGCGTTGCGGAGTGATCTGATAAGTTTGGCAGGGCAACCGCGCTTAAATTCCGTTGCGCCAATTTATTTTCTCCGTCCGCCGGGCGCGAAGTGATAGCCGCCGTGGACGCGACCGCCGCGCACTTTGCCGGGAAAACCGCCCGTCGTCGCGCCGGGTTTGGCTTCTTCAAACAATGAGGTGTAGCGGTAATCGAAATTTTCCAGTTTCACGCGCGGGATTTTCTGGCTGATGAAGCGTTCGATGGAATAAACGTGCGGCGCGTCCTCGGCGACCATGATGGTGAAGGCGTCGCCGCTCGCCTCGGCGCGGCCCGTGCGCCCGATGCGATGGATGTAATCTTCGGGATGCTGCGGCACGTCGTAGTTGATGACGTGACTGACGTCGGCGATGTCGAGTCCGCGCGCGGCGATGTCGGTGGCAACAAGGACTTCATATTTGCCTTCGCGAAATCCTTGCAAGGCTTGTTCGCGTTCCTTTTGCGTGCGGTTGGAATGCAGCACGGCGACGGCGTGGTTGGCGCGCTTGAGCAATCCGGCGACGCGATCTGCGCCGTGTTTTGTCCGGCAGAAAATAATGACCGAATCGTAATTGACGCGGTTGAGCAGTTCGAGCAGCAGGTCGGTCTTTTGCGTGTCGGACACGGGATAAATGACGTGCTTGACCGTTTCCGCCGGCGTGCGGCGCGCGCCGATCTCGATGGTTTCGGGACTGTGCATCGCCCACTGGATGAGCGTCTCGATCTGTGGCGGCACGGTGGCGGAGAACAGCGAGGTGTGACGCGCACGCGGACATTTGTCCACGATGCGGCGCACGTCGGGCAGGAAACCCATGTCGAGCATCCGGTCGGCTTCATCGAGCACGAGAAATTCAACTTTGTCCAAACGCAACGTGCCTTGTTCGAGATGATCGAGCAGGCGTCCGGGCGTGGCGACGACGATGTCCGCGCCGGCTTTCAATTCATCGTTCTGTTTGCCGTAACCCACGCCGCCGAAGACGACGGTGGTTTTCAAATCGGTGAAGCGGGCGAAATCGTGAAACGCAGTTTCCACCTGCGCAGCGAGTTCGCGGGTGGGTTCGAGAATGAGCACGCGCGGGCCGACGGGATTATGCGCACCGAGCTTGGACAAAATGGGCAGGCCGAACGCGGCGGTCTTGCCGGTGCCGGTCTGTGCGCTGCCGATGACGTCCTTGCCGGACAAAACGAGCGGGATGGCGCGAAGCTGAATCGGCGTCGGATCAATGTAACCCATCGCTTTGACGCCCTCCAAGATGGCCGGGGCAAGTCCTAATTTACTAAAAGGCATGGCGCAAGGTTAGCAGCGAAAATCATTAAGGAAAGCAGCGAATTGGAGCGGCATCAGTGTAAACCCCCGCCGTCTTAATAGTTTCATGCAAATAAAAAAAACCGCTGAAATTCAGCGGCTGTGAAATCAATCTTTACAGATTAACTGCGTGTATATGTAAACGCAGTTTCTTCTTCAGTCCTAGGAAAGGCTTCCAATAGATTTTCAACGGCTTGGCAATTTGATAGAATTTCGAACGTCTCGAGTGGTTGACTAAATTCCTGATGATCCAAGCCGTCCGTTTGAGTGATTACTATTTCACAATTTTGAGGTTGAATGTTCATGCGCTGATGACTTTTCTGTTGGTTTGTGCTTCAAGCTGCAATCGAATTACTCCCACATTATTGTCGGTTTCGCAACTGGGACACTTTACTACATTATTTGCCGGGAAAGGTAAATTATTTATTTTTAAAGGAACATCTTTCTCGAAATTGGCTTGAAGCTGGATCACTTGTTTACATTTGCCGCAATTGAAACGGACATTTATGGCTTTCGCATTGGGGACTTGGTTTTTAGGCGGCGGCACGGCTTGAGCCCCACCATAGCGATAAATTTGGGAACCTGAAGTTTCAACCAACTTGTAAAGATTCGTCTCAAAGGCCATCCGCAATAGAGTGTAGTAACGCGTAATCGCTTCGTTTAACTCTGGAATCTTGCTGTAATCGGTAATTCGTAAATTGATATAGCCTTCCAACTCGGCTATTCGAATCGAACGTCCGTGCGTTAACCAGCGAGATTGGTTGCTCAACTTTTCGGCAATCTCCTTTGCCCTTTGCTTTTTAAATTCTGGAGTAACTGCCTCGCCGGAAGTGCGACGCGTTGTCCAATTCTTGAATTTGTAATTTTCGAGCCATTCCGAAACAAGCCTTTCAGAAAAAAGCTGCGCGTTTTCCGCATGTTGAATTTCACCTGGCGAAATATTTTGCAAACTAGGTATGTAAGCGGGATTTAATTTTCCGGTGGCGGCAACTTCCTCTTTGATTTTCTTAAAGCCTTCCAAAAACGCATGAGCGGAAAACCGTTTTCCATTTGTTTGGCCAATTTGCGCATCAATTGGCCCCAAAGCGGAACCAGTTCCCATTAGAATTTCATCGCCAGCCATTGCCAAAATGGTTCCGGCGCTTTTGGCCCATCCCGGAACTACGATCCCGACCTCTTTATACTTTCCGCGAATCATCGTTATCATGTCCTCTGCGGCTTCAGCGAAGCCGCCGGGAGTTTCAATTATGAAATCAATCGCTGTTCCATTTAGGTTCGCAAGTTGATCCTGAATTGGCAGGATGTCCGTATAATCAATAGTTGTGTTGGGTTTGGTGAGGTCCGCAGCATAAACAAGGACATCGCGGTTCCCACGAAGTTTGGATATTTGAAGGAGTTGCTTCTTCCGCTCTGCCTCAATGCCTTTGAAATCCAGCCTTTTGCCGAGATATTCAGTGTAATAACCCATGATTCAAATTAATTGATTTCATCAACCGGCAGCCGGAGTCGTTTCAACCGCAGCAGCGGCAGGTTCGGCGGGAGCAGGAATTTCTGCGACCGGCTCAACGGCAACTTCGGCTTGCGGCGCAGTTTCAGCAGCAGCTTCGCCTTCGGCGGCGGGCTTTTCAACTTTTTCCGCCGCCGGTTTCTTTTCCGCTTTCACCGGTTTGGGCAGCGGCTTCTTGGCTGTCTCCAGTTTGCCGTCGGCGAATTCGATGATGTGGCCCTGATGCGCGAGCCAATGTAGATCCGCGATGATCGCGGTCTGTTCCGGCGTCGGCTCGATGGATTTTTTTTCTTCCGGCTTAACTTCAATTGTCGTAGGCGAGGGCGCGAGCGTCTCGATCAATTTCCGGCGCGCGCATTTCGGATGCTCGTTGATAAACGACACGATACGCTTGATGTTTTCGGAAACCGGCGTGGCGTCGAGGTCGAGAAATTGCGGGCGCGCGACAGCAACGTGCGTGACGGTCTTGTTGACCTTGAAAAATTGCAGGCCGTGATGCGCGAACTGCTGGCTCAACGTGCTAGCGAGCTGCAGCGGAAAATGCCGCTGCGATTCCCATTCGCTGCGGATGAGCTGCTGCAATCCACGGCTGCGCAAATTCCGGCTTAACACGCCGCTGACGGCGTGCGTTTCGACGGACTTGATGATCGTCTCGCGATGCGTGGCGCGGAAATGTTTTTCAACTTCTTCGAGGCTCGGCAGTTTGAGCGGCTCCGGCACGTTGAGGACGGTGTATTCCGTTTTGAAACTTTGATCCTCGATCCATTTTTTTACGACGGCTTCGTCGCGGACGATTTTCACGCCGGCCTTGTAAGCGTCGAATGGCATTCGGGAAAAACGCTCGCTGTGCAGCTTGCGCAACTGGTTTTGATAATCGTGATGGTTCGGCGGGCCGAGAATGACGCCGCTGATGGAACATTGCGCGACAAAAGTATAAACACCTTTCGGCGGTTCGGTGGCAATGCGGTCGGTCTGATAAAAAGTGGAGAAATGATTTTTAAGAACGTGCGCGATGGCTTCGTCCTCGCTCAACCACGGCGTTTCGTCAAGCGCGCAAACGAATAGCGGCTGCGCGACTGTGCCGTCGGCTTTCTTCTTCACGCCAAGCTGGACGGAATAACGCTCGGGCTTGTCCAAAACCAATTGCGCAATCTGAAACAGCGGATACGCACGGCCGGTCATTTTAATTTGTCGTGAAAGTGATTCAACGCCGTGTTCACCGGGCAAAATCGTGACGCTGACTTCCGGCAACAGTGCGGGTTCTGGGCGGCGGACAGGTTCGCGCCGGTCATCGCGCCGGTCGCCACCACGAAAATTACCACCTTTGCGGTCGCCAAATTTGGAACCGCCACGACGTTCGCCGCCGCCGGGAACATCGCGGCGTGGGGCGCGGCGTTCGCCGGGTTTGCCGCTGAAGCTGCGTTCGGGCTTGACGCCTTCGTTGCCGGTGAATTTTTCAAAACGGTTTCCCGCCGGCTTTTCCTGCGCCCACGCAGGCTGGAAAAGTTTTTCCAAATCTAAATCAATTTCTGAAATGCTGCTCATTCGATAAATTATAATTACACGGTGACGACCAGTGCGCGTTTGGCAAGTATAGCATCCACAATCTTCTTGGCGAGCGCTGGTTTTTCGGCCAGCGCCTTCTGCGCGGCCTCCTTGCCCTGGCCGATCAGATCGCCCTCGAATTGCAGCCACGCGCCTTTTTTGTCCACAACGCCGTCGGTGATGCCAACTTCGAGAATGCTGCCTTCTTTGTTAATGCCGTGATTATAGACGATGTCGAACTCGGCCTCGACGAACGGCGGGGCGACTTTGTTTTTGACGACTTTAACGCGGACGTGATTGCCGGTGGCGTTGCCCGCGTCGTCCTTGAGGGTTTCCTTGCGGCGGATGTCGAGGCGGACGCTCGCGTAAAATTTCAACGCCTTGCCGCCGGGCGTCGTTTCCGGGCTGCCGAACATGACGCCGACTTTTTCGCGCAATTGGTTCGTGAAAATGCACGCCGTCTTGGACTTGGCAAGAATCGCCGTGAGTTTCCGCAACGCCTGCGACATGAGCCGCGCCTGCATGCCCATTGTGGCCATGCCCATGTCGCCTTCGAGTTCGGCCTTCGGCACGAGCGCGGCGACGGAGTCAATCACGATGACATCAAGCGCGTTCGAGCGCGCGAGCGTTTCGCAAATGGTCAATGCTTCTTCGCCGGACGCAGGCTGCGAGACAAGCAGATCATCAAGGTTCACGCCGAGTTTTTTAGCGTAGCCGGGATCAAGTGCGTGTTCTGCATCAATGAATGCAGCCAGCCCGCCGGATTTTTGCGCGTTGGCAATGACGTGAAGCATCAAGGTCGTTTTGCCGGAAGATTCCGGCCCGTAAATCTCGATCACGCGACCGCGCGGCAATCCGCCCACACCGAGCGCGAGATCCAGCGCGAGCGCGCCGGTGGGAATCACATCAATCTTGACGTGCGCCTGCGCATCGCCGAGGCGCATGATCGCGCCGTCGCCGTAGGCTTTGGTGATGGATGAAATCGCGGCATCAAGTTCGCGCGCACGTGTGGCGGCGGCTTTTGTTTCAACAACGGTTTTGTCAGCGGACTTTTCAGTGGATTTGGCAGCCATAAAATTTGGATTTGGTTTTTATCGAATGGGTGACGACGTTAGTAAATCGGCATAAAATAGTCAAACGCGGGATATTCACAGGATTAAGATTTACCACACCGAGTTTTGATGTTCTAATCAATGCGCTTTCGCGCTGGAAGGGTGGCTGAGTGGTTAAAGGCACCTGACTCGAAATCAGGAGTAGGGGTAACTCTACCGTGGGTTCAAATCCCACCCCTTCCGCCAAATTTTGTTTTACAGGTTTCCGCCGCATGCGGTTTCTTCAGCCACCCAGTTTAGCCATTCGCTCAACACAATCAGCGTCCACAGCGCGCGCGCATGATCGGCCTGATGCCGGCAATGTTCGGACAATAATTCCAGCGCGACTGGTGTGCGGACGCCGGTTTGCTCCAGCCGTTTGTTGCCCAAGGCCGCCGTCGCCCATTCGCGCAACGGCCCGCGCAGCCAGCGGCCGATCGGCACGGACAGACCGCGCTTGCGCCGATGCACAATGGATTTAAGAAGATAACGCAGCGCGTAATTTTTCAGAAAAATTTTCGTGGAGAAATTTTGCACGCGGCCGGCGGCTGGCAGGCTGGCGGCGAAGGCCATGACCGATTCGTCCAGAAACGGCGCGCGCAGTTCCAGCGCGGAACTCATGCTCGCGCGGTCGGCTTTCGTGAGCAATCCTTCCGCGAGAAAATTTTCCAGATCCCAGCGTTGAACCCGGTCCAGCAGCAATCCGCTGCCGACATCGTCTGCGCGGGAAGCGGCTGGCGAAATTCCAAGGCGCATTAAAATTGTCGGCGTGATGTTTGACATCCACAATTCGTGGCGCGTCATGCCGCCCAGTTCCGCGCCCTGGACGAAACGCTTGAGCAGAAACGACACGGTCATTTTTTTATCGCTGACCGGAAGCGATTCGACAACGCGCCGGACGGCGACGCGAACCCACGCGGGCAGATTGGCAAACCGTTCCGCCATTCCCGCGCCGATGTAAGTCGGATAGCCGCCGAAAAGTTCATCCGCACCTTCGCCCACGAGTGCCACCGGCACATCTTCGGCGGCGCGGCGCGCGAGCAATGCCGTCGGAAGCCATGCCGGATCAGCAAGCGGTTCACCGCCGGTTTTAATCAATAACGACAATGCTTTTGGCAGGTCTTCCGGTTGCACCCACACCGGCACCGACTCCAGCTTCAGCGACGTGGCCACGCTCTCGGCAAAATTTCCTTCATCGAACGACTCGACCTTGAAGCGCAAGGTGTAAGCCTTCAGCGGACGTTCTGGATACAATGACCTCGTGACCGCCGAGATCAACGATGAATCCAAACCGCCGCTTAAGAACAAACCGAAGTCAACGTCCACATCGCTTTGCCGCCGGACTGCGTCGCGGAAAATTTTGTCGAACGCATCAAGCGAAGGTTTTTGTTTGGGCGTCTCGACATTCTTCCAGCGCCAATAAGTCGAGCGCCGGATGCCGCGCGCGTCAATCTGCACCATGCCGCCGGGCGGAATTTTTTCGATGTTGGCAAATGGCGAAGACGGCGCGGCGAACAATCCGAATTGCAGGTAGCGTTGCAAAGCGGCATTGTCAAAAGTCACCGGCAATTTGCACTCGGAAACGAGGCTGCCAATCTCCGTGGCAAAAACAATGTTGTCGGTAGTCTGACTGAAAAACAGCGGACGTTCACCTGCGCGGTCACGCACCAACGTGAGCCGCAGTTCGCGCGGATCCCAGACGGCGATGGCGAATGCGCCAATCAATTTCTCCGCGAACGCCTCGCCGAGTTCCTGATACATTCCAGGAATCACGGCCACGTCGGTTGCCTGTTTCACCGGACGACCGCGTTCGGCCAGCCAGAGTCGCAATTCCTTGTGGTTGTCAATTTCCCCGTTGCAGACGGCGACCACGCCGCTGACTGTGTCAATCATCGGCTGACGGCCGTCATCGCCGCCACGGATTGCGAGGCGTGTCGCGCCCAGCACGGCGGATTCGGAGGCGTTCAGGCCGACGTCATCAGGCCCGCGATGCGACAGCGCCTGCAACATCGCGTTGACGCGCAGCCGGACGGATTCCGGTTGCCGTTCGCCAGAAATATTCACGATGCCGCAGATGCCACACATAACTGAAATTTCACGGAGCTGTCAAAAGGACGCCGACATACTGCGGCGTCAGTGATTGAATGTCTGTTTTTTGATTACCAGCAACTGCCTCCAGTTGGGGCCTGTTTTTTTCGCGGGCCACCAGATAGATCGGCTGCTTTCGCTGCGAAATCCACAAGTCAAGATTTGTGACCGGCACGAGGTTCGTCGGCCATGCGGAGTCGTTCTTCAAACGGAACAAAATATAATTGCTCGCACTCGTTATTTCACTGCCATCCTTAGTGAACAAAGTAGCGGTGCGGTTCAAATAAAACGGCAGCCCGCTGGGAAAACATTCCAAGCAAGCAAGCTTCGTTTCAGGCGGCAACGCCGGAATTTTTTGTGACAACTGGCGGGCCGACTTGACGTTGAAAACCGTTTCGATGACGCCAAAATTCAGCGTGAATAGCAGCAGCGGAAAAATGGCAAAGAGAAAAAATACAAGGCCAACATCACGGCGAAAACGTGCCAGCAAACCCAGCACCGCGATCGCCGGCAGCAGGATGATCGGCGTGATAAAATGGTGACCCAACTCCTCCGCATCGGCAATTGACAACCCCAACGGCTTGGCCAATGAACCCATCCGCGTTGATAAAATAAATGCCGCGATTGCGACCACGGAACACAAGACCGCCAACGTGATCGCCGCGCGGCCGATGATTCGCACGGCTTTGCCTTCGGGACTTGCCATCGCCCGTTCGAAAAATCGCGCCACTAAAATTCCACAGGCTACCGTCACGGTCAAAATGTAGCCGGGCAGTTTTGATTTCGAGAGTGAGAAGAAAATCACCACCACGATTGCCCAAACAATGCAAAGCCGGTCGGTAGATGACAGGTTTTTTTTATTTTTCCACGCCGCCACGCCGGCTTCGGGCAAAATAAAACTCCACGGCAGGAACAGGCCAGCGACAATCAACGCATAAAAATAAAACGGCTGCGAGCGATGAAATGTCGTGGTCGTGAAGCGGTGAAATGATTCCTCGATGAGGCCGTAGTAAGGAAAATCAGGATGTTGCAGTGAAAGCCCGATGAACCACGGCAGCGTCACGCCGAAGAACACCAGCAGATTTAACGGCGCAAAAAATCGTTTCCAAACACCACGCCTACCTTCGACACGATGGAACACAAACAACACGAAACTCGGAATGAGAAAACCAACGGGACCTTTCACCAGTGTCGCAAAACCCGCTGCCAGCGCGCCGAGCAGATACCAGTTGCGCCGGGATTTGCCGTCGCATTCTTCCGCGCGATAACCGGCGAAAATTGCCGCCGACACGAAGAACGCCAGCGTCATGTCGAAAATGATCGTCCGCGAAAAAACCACATACAGCGGCATCGTTGCGACGACGATGACCGCCATGACCGCGCAGCGCGTTCCCTGCACGCGCCGGCAAAAAACAAACGTGATCGCCAGCAGCGCCAGCCCGAACACCGCCGAAGGAAGGCGCGCCGACGTTTCATTATTGCCAAACGCCGCCAGCGACAGCGCAACGGCCTTGAAATAAAACGCCGGCTTGTCCAGATAGGCGATTCCGTCGTAGGACGGCGACAGCCACGCGCCCGATTCCTTCATCTCGCGGGCGACTTCTGCATTTCGGCCCTCGTCCGGCTGGAGCAATGGCAGGCTTCCCAACCGGAAAAAGAGGGCAACCCAAACTACGGCCAGAGCGAATAAAACCCATGCGGTTGGCTTTTGCGAAATCAAAGATGAGGAACGCGATTCGATGAAGCGCATTTTGCCAACGTCATCGGGCAAGGCAAGCTCATCCGCTGATTCAATGTGTCAATTCACAGTGGTTTTATGAACAAAATTATTTTATAAACCGAACCAATCAAGACATTCTGAAATGCCGCAGCAAGATTTGAAAAACATCCGTTGATTCAATCTGCTTCGCACCCAAAATTTCCGGCTGCAACGTGATGAACACCGGCCAGTCTTTTTTGTCCGCCGGTCGCCGGCCGTGCGAACCTTTCACTAGCGTCGCGTCGAGCGGAATCACGTCCATCAACATCCGCAGGCCGAGTTTTTTTTGCAGCAGCCGCCACGCGATCTTTAATTTCACCGCCGGAATTTTCGGATCGAGAAACAATTCCACCGGGTCGTAGCCCGGCTTGCGATGGATGTCCACCGTCCGCGCAAAATCCGGCGCGCGCGCATCGTCGAGCCAGTAATAATAGGTGAACCACGCATTTTCCCGCGCCACCGCGATCAAATCGCCCGCGCGTGAATGGTCAATGCCCGCCGCGATTTTCTCTGCCTTGCCGAGAATTTTTTCCACGCCGGAAGTTTTTTCCAAAACGTCGCGCACGGATTTTTCCAACGACTCGTCATTCAAATAAATGTGCGCCACCTGATGATCCGCCACGGCAAAAACTTTGCTCGCGCCCACGTCGAGAATTTCCAGACCGAGTTCGTCCTTCACCGTCAGCCAGCCGCGCTCGCGGAAAATCCGGTTGAGATGCACCGGTGTGTCCACATTCGTGATGCCGTATTCGGAAAGCAAAACAACTTGGACGCCGCGTTTGCCAAAAAAATCAATCAAGTCGCCGACGATGGCGTCAATCTCGCGCAAATCGCGGTGAACTTTAGGATTGGTAGCACAGGCGTCTCGCCTGTCAAATTTGGCGTCCCGCCGAATTTCGTCGGGTGACGTGGATTGCCGACGAGCGAATGATGACAAATCAGTCGTTCGTCCACCGCCGGTTTCGGGCGCGACGCCCGAAACAACAGGCGGGACGCCTGTGCTACCAACAAATGTGCCATGTCTTTGCAAATTGTAATCCAGATGCGGCAGATAAATCAGGTTCAGCGTCGGCGAATATTTATTTTCAATCCATTTGGCCGACTCCGCAATCCAGCGCGAAGCGGCATCGGCTTTGCCTTGCGGCGAATCAATTCCCGCTGCCGGACCCCAAAAACTGAAGAACGGAAATTCGCCCAAATCTTTTTTGATCTCTTCGCGGATGGAATAAGGCCAGGAATAAACATCAAAAAATTTCCGTCCATCGGCAGGATACATCGGTCGCGGCGTGATGGCATAATCCACGCTGGAATACATATTGAACCACCAGAAGCAATTTGCGATTGATGATTGATGATTTTCGATTTGGGATTTCTCGCGGAGCGCATCCCAGATTTTTTTGCCGTGAACGATGTGGTTTGATTGTTTCCAAAATTGTGTCTCGGCAAATTCGCGGTTGAACCAGCCGTTGCCGACAATGCCATGCTGCGATGGTGTTTTGCCGGTAAGATAATTCGATTGCGCGGTGCAGGTGACGGCAGGAAATGCGGATATGATTTGCGCGAGTGCGCCGCGTTTGCGGAATTCCGCGATGCGCGGCGTGTGTTCGCCGATGAGCGCTTCGGTGAGGCCGACGACGTTGATGACGGCTGTGCGTTTCACAATTTATTATCCGCAGATTTCGCTGATGGATGCAGATTAAACAAAAAATCATCTGCGTAAATCTGTGTAATCTGCGGATTCATTTTTACTTTTGTTGCCGCAATTCGTGAATGGCCTCAATAATTTTTTGCGAATTCATTTCATGCACTTCCACGCCATTTCCGATTTCTTTGGGCAACGTGACGGTGAGTTCGCCGCCGAGGTGTTCACGGAATTCATCGAGGCCGGTGAGGATTTGAAAATTGCCGCTCGCGTCGGCTTTCAACAAATCGTCCGTGAACAAATTAAAACCGAGTTGTTCAAGCAATTTCAAAAT
>DATAUQ010000008.1:0-12534 GCA_036268155.1 Verrucomicrobiia bacterium
TAGTTCCTGAACAAGATGTGCGGGAAAAATTCAAAAAGGTAAAACCGCTCAAAGACCTTTCGGTGAAGGAACGCAGATGGACATTGGACGTGCTTAATGGAGTTAGGAGTCTCGGCAAAAAAGAATTTACCAACACAGATGCTTACACGCTTGCCGGGCAGTTAGAAAAACTGCATCCAGACAACCGTCATGTGCGTGACAAAATCCGGCAGCAGCTTCAAGTCTTGCGCGATGCCAAATTGTTAATCCACGCCGGCTCTGGCATCTGGCGTCTGCCGTAGCTCCATCGGAGCGGAATCTTTGTAGAAACGGTTCGGTAAAAATCCCCAGCCCCGTCGGGGCGGCATATTCCGCTCCTGACGGAGCTAAATTAATTTTTGAAATGTTTTTCTACAAATATGCCGCGCCTATGGCGCTAGGCACCTTCACCATTTTCAACTTTCGTAGTTGAGATGGTTCCCGAATCTTTTTGCACCGACCGGCTTGGAAAAACAAAGGCTGCGATTTTGAAGTCTGTTGCGACCCACGCCTCGAACGAGCGGATGGCACCAAGAAAATGCGGCCTGCCCACACTGATCTATTTGCCGAGTTAAAAGCGGTGCTGGATGCCCACCCCGGCCTGCGGACAGAAATCACGAATGCAGTCGAGAGCGTTTGGAAATGTAAAAACGTCAACACGGTATGTGCTGCGCTCCTGCCGAAATTATCAACCCCGGCCTGGCAGCTAAAAGCCGAACGCGCCTTAAAAATTGCCAAATGGCTTTTTATTGAGCAGGACATCACCGACTGGAATACCAGCGGACGCGCAATGCTGATGTCAGGAATTCGAGAACATTTAACCTGACGGCAATTTTGAAAGCAGATGGAAAATTTTCTCCGTTGCCGATTGCCGCGAGCCGCTCGGTGCATCTGGGCGGCACGGTGGCGACGATTGGTTTTCCCGACCCATCGTTGCAGGGATTTTCGCCCAAGCTGGCCGGGATTTAACGCAAAGACGCAAAGATGCCAGGGCGCAAAGGATAAACGGTGTTTGCCTTGCAGCTTTGCGCCTTTGCGTTAAAAACTTTTCAGCGGCGCTGGCGGCGAGCGGGGCAACGTCATCGGCATCGTGTCGGCCAAACTGGATGCGTCGGTGGCGCTGGCGGCGAGCGGCTCGCTCCCGGAGAATGTGAATTACGCGGTCAAGAGCAGCCTGCTGTTGAGCTTTCTGGAATCGGTGCCGGAAGTTTCGGCTAAACTTAAAGCGCCGAATACGGCGGATGAGAAGTTTGAGGATGTCGTCAAATCCGCCCAAGACGGCGCTGTCCTCGTCCTCGTCTATTGATTGGTAGGGCGGTCGCTGCCGCGCCGCCCATTTTAATTTGGGCTGCGCGGCAACGCAGCCCTACCTTTTCGACATCCGCGTAAATCGGCGTAATCTGCGGATTGAAGTCGGAGCAGGCTGCGCGGCGGTGCTGGTTTATTGATTCACAGCAATCGTTGCCGTTGATTCAAACCACACGACGGTTTCATACGGCTTGGCATTGGCGTAATTGTCACTTTTGAGTTGCGCTTCGCCGGGGTGAGGCGTAGAAACATCCCATCAGGACAGGCAAATCCCCAATTCTTTATGAAACACAAACTTCGCGGTCTTTTTGTCGTGCTTGCGCTCTTCTTGAACGTCTCGACGGGCTATTCGTTCACCGCCTTGTATGCTTTTGGCGACAGCCTCTCGGACACCGGGCGCAATCCGCCTACCCAGGCGAGTTCGTATTTTAACGGCCGTTACTCCAACGGGCCGCTCTGGGTGGAATATCTGTCCGCAAGCCTCGGGCTGCCCTACAACGCGGCGAACAATTTTGCCGTGTCCGGCAGCGTCACGTCCGATTTGCAGACGGAGATCGCCAGTTTGCCGGCGTTCCCGAACTTGCAGACGGCTCTTTTCACGATCGAGTCCGGCGGCAATGATTTTCTCCAGAACGCGGGTCTGGGCACGAACGATGCCGCGTGGAGCGTCGTGGTATCCAATGCCGTGGAAAATTTGACGAATGCCATCGCCACACTTTACGCTGACGGCGCGCGTGAGATTCTTGTGCTCAATCTGCCCAATCTCGGGCAAACTCCGTTTTTCAATACCTCCTCGGCCAATTATCGTGTTTATGTGGATTCAAAAGTGGCGGCGTTCAACGGCCAGTTCGAGTCTGTGGTCAGCAATGCCAACCAGCAGATTCCGGGACTGCGCATTTATATGGCGGATTTCAATCAGATGCTCACCAACATCCTCAACGCGCCGGCGGACTATGGCTTTACGGTCTCGACCATCGGCGCGCTGCAAGACCCGGCTCTGACGGATAAAAGTTTCACCGGCCCGGGCGCGAATTACGTTTTCTGGGACCCGATCCATCCGACCACCAAGGGACATGCCATGATGTCCGCGCTGGCCTTCCAGCGTGTCGGCGTTCAACTGAATGTTGCGCGCAGCGGCGCCAATTTTAACCTGACGGTCAACAACCTGTATCCCAGCCTGCCCTACACCATTCAAAGCAGCGCGAACCTTGTCACCTGGTCAAATTACCAGACCTTCACCGCCGTGAACACAAACGCGGTCGTGACCGTGACGAACGGACCGGGCGCGATGTCATTCTATCGGGTGGGATATTAAATGAAGGCTGGTGTCTGAAATTTCTCGACTCGGTTTGGAAATGGGCGTATTCAGCTAACAATTTGAAATGAACCCAATGTAAAATGATTTTGGCAACAAACGCTATCCAACAAGGAACTGAAAAGTTAGCTTCACTAACTAAAAAATACCCAACTTTGGTGAATGACGCATTTATAATACCGGGAAACAACATATTCAGACAAGTTGATTGGGCGTTGTATTCGAAATTGATGCAAGGAACCAACGATACAATTTCGGGCAATACCAAATAAGGTTGTTCCCATGAGTGAATTCAAATTTACCTGCCCGATCTGCGGCCAGAACATTTTGTGCGACACGGTGCTGAGTGGAAAGCAACTCACCTGTCCGCATTGCAACAACGCTATCGGCGTGCCGACCCAGTTCGCCGGAGACGCCGCGTTTGCCGCGGGCACGGACGCCGCGCCGCCGTTGCCGGACACTGTCCCGGTCATCGCGCAAAAGACTTCGGCCCTGGCCGTCGCCTCGCTGGTCTGTTCGTTGTTGTCTTTGGTCACCTGTGTCGGGTGGTTGCCGGGAATCATCTGCGGGCATCTGGCCAAGTCGCGCATCCGCCGCAATCCCGCGCTCAAGGGCAACGGCCTCGCCTCGGCGGGTCTCGCCATCGGCTACTTGATCCTGTTGCTCGAAGTGGCAAGCGCCGGAATCTGGGTGATGCGTTTTTCAGCCGCAGTGAAACAGGGAATTCATAATGTCCAGCAAGACCTGGCGACGAACAATTTGGTCGTCACGCAAAATTCCACGACGGTTTCCAATGACAACGACGGGATGGAAACCGTGCAGTCGGCCACGAACAGCGAGGCGCAAACCGAATCCACCAACTCGCAATGGGTGGCGGACATCAGCCAGGTTTCGTTCCCCGACCATCTAGCGAGCGGGAAGGTTCATGGGATGGATTTCCTGGTGCGGACGGCGTTGTTCAAGAACGGTGATTTAAGGATCAGTTCCGCGAATGGAACGTCGCTGGAAATCATCCACGGCTTGGGCGGGTCCATTGAAGGCAAGAGTTTTGAGATCCAAGCCAGCGCCGACGACAGCTCCGATCCGCGCGTGAAGATGACCTGGACTGAAGGCGGAGTAGTGCAGAGCCAGACTTTCAGCAAAGGCTACGGCCTGAAACTGCAATTTGGCCACGCCAAAAACCGGATGGTGGCCGCGAAGATTTATTTATGTTTCCCGGACGATTCCAAAAGCTGCGTGGCCGGATCATTCCAAGTGAGGTTGCCCAAGCCGAAGCAATGACCGGCTTCGGCTTGATGTTGCATGAGCATGAGATTCGGTTACGGCGCGGGTTCCGCCAGCAATTTCTGGACGACGGTTTCAACGTGTTGCGGTTGCAGGCCAATCGCGCGGACGATGCCTTTGCGGTCAATGATGGCGTAGGTCGGGTAATAATGCACCGCCCACGCCGTCTGCGATTTCAGTTCGGCGTCGCGGGCGGCCGGATATTCTATGCCATGTTCTTTGGCGTTGGCGGCAAAGACTTCCTGTCCGCGCTTGTTGGTGCAAACGCCGATGATGACGAGCCCCTTGTCGGCATATTTTTTGAGCATCTCGTTGTTGTGCGGAATGGCCGCCATGCAAGGTCCGCACCATGTCGCGTAAAAATCGACGACGAGGACTTTGCCTTTCACACCGGCAGACGTGACGCCGCCGTTGATCCAGTCGGTAACACTGAATGGCGGCATGGGTTTGCCTTCAAGCGCGGCATGGGCGGCGCGGACTTCGGGCTTGTCGTCCCACGTCCATTCGTCGGGAAATTCACCGGCGCGAATGGCGAGCGTGACAAATAGAATTGAACACAAGAGGAAGTAAAATGCCTTGTCCGTTTTCATGGGAACCAGATTAATCAAAAGGAACGGCAATAGTCCAATGTTGAATGCGACAGGAAGTTGGCGACTTTTTTCCGCCAGTCAATCACCATCATCAATGGTGGCCGTCTGCAAAGACCGTTTCCTTGACTTAAATCCGGCTTGGCATTGGCGTAATTGTCACTTTTGAGTTGCACTTCGCCGGGGTGAGGCGTAGAAACATCCCATCAGGACAGGCAAATCCCCAATTCTTTATGAAACACAAACTTCACGGTCTTTTTATCGTGCTGGCGTTGCTGGCCGGCCTTGCTCAAAACGCGCGCGCCGTGGTCGGCTTCACCATCACGCCCGCTGCGGTCAGCAACACTTACAACGGGACGATCACGATGCAAGTGACCGGCTTGCCCAGCGGCGACAACGTCGTCATCCAGGATTATCTGGACGCGAACACCAACGGCGTCATTGATGCCGGGGATATTTTGTTCGAGCAGTTCCGATTGACCGATGGCCAGCAGAGCATTTTTCTTAATGGCGCAACGGCGGTGACCAACTTCAATGTCCCCGGCGACACGGACAACACGGCCAACGGCACGATCACGGCCAGAATGAATTTTCTGGGCGCGACACCGCAGGCGATCGCTGGAAAATATGTGTTCAAGCTTTCCAGTCCGTTGGGACATTTCACGCCCATCACAAACAATCTGTTCAGCGTCACGAATTTTCCCTACGCGCAGTCGTTCACCGGCAACGTGGCCAGCAATGGCACCAGCTCGATGCTGCCCAATGCCATTGTCCTGTTGTTCAATGCCACCGGCGGAAACCTGGAGGTGGTGGGCGGCGCGGTGGCAAATAATGCGGGCAGTTATACGATCAAAGCGCCGCCGGGAATTTATACGCTGGCGGCCATCAAAACTAATTTTGTGGCTGACACAACGGCGGCGGCGAATCTGGTCTTGGGCATCGGCGCGACCATCAGCACGAACGTCAGTCTCAATTCAGCCACGCAAAGCATTTCGGGAAAAATTGTGGATGCCAGCAATTCCAGCCTCGGCATCGGGGGACTTTTGATTCCGGTGCAGACGCAGGGCGGATTGCTGGCAGTGGCGTTTGCAGACACCAATGGAAATTTCACCGCGCGGGTCAATGCCAATCAATGGAAGCTTGAGAGCAATGAAGAAGGTCTCATGCCTTATGGTTATCTTGCCCTGCAAAATCACACGAATGTGGACACCACGGGCGGCAGCGTCAGCGGCGTGACGATTGCCTTGCCGAAAGCCACGGCGATTTTTTACGGCAGCGTCAAGGACAGCCTGAATCATCCGATAGTTGGGCTTGATCTTTCTTCAGAGCAACAGGACAACAATAACCAATATGAATCCGAAGGCATCACGGACACAAATGGAAATTATGTCGCCGGCGCATTGGTTGGAAATTGGAACGTGGGCATCCAGAATGACAGTAGTCCCACGAACTACGTTTTTTCCCAGGGCAACAACACGACGCTGACCAGCGGGCAGGCTTTCCTGCAAAACTTCACCGCGATCTTCGCCACCAATCACATCACCGGCCACGTTTCATTTAACGGCGCGCCCGTCGCGAACGTGCAGGTTTCCGCCAATGCGAACATCGGACTAAACAATTATCAGGTGCAAACGGACACCGACAGCAACGGCAATTATTGGTTGAACGTGGTCAATACGAACGATTGGAACGTCAACGTCAGTTGCAATGGCGGTGATAACACTTTGGATAGCATTCTGGGCAATGGCAATTATCAGTGCCCGAACAACATTGACGTCACGATAAACAACAACAACGGCATCGCAAATTTCACCGTGCTGCCGATCAATTCAGGACAAATTTTCGGCTATGTCACCAATACCAGCGGCAATCCGATCATCGGCGTGGCCGTTTCCGCGAACGACGGCGTCGGCGACAATTTTACCAACTTCACTGACGGCAGCGGTTTTTATTCGTTGATTGTTGCCGACGGAAATTGGGATGTGAGCGTGGATTGCGGCGGTTTGAACTCGCTGGGCTACCAGTGCGTCGACGATCAAATCGTGAACGTTTCAGACGACAGTGTGGAACAGGATTTCACCGTGCAGGCCGACAAGCCGGTTCTGATCGCGCCGGTCTGGCTGACAAACCGTTTCTCCTTGCGGTTCACCGGCGCAGCCAATCAAAACTACACCGTGCAGATGTCCACCAACTTGAGTTCACCTTGGGTTTCTTTGTTCGTCACCAACAACCCGACGACCAATTCTTTTTTCCTGACGGATCCGAATGCCACTAACAAGCAACGCTTCTACCGCATTTTGATCGGGCCGTAGCGACTTGTCATCGCGCCATCGCATTCGTTCCTGTTGATTCAAACCGCACGACGGTTTCATCCGGCTTGGCGTAACCGAGTTTTTCCCGCGTCAGACGTTCCACCGTTTTCGGATCGTGCAGCAAGGCATCCACCTGCGCCTGAAGTTCGCGGGAATGGGCTTCCTCTTTTTGGATCTGATCCTGAAAAATCATGATCTGGCGGCGCATTCGTTCATTTTCGTGGATGACCGGCAGATAACACATGCCGATGAGCAGCAGCACGGCAAGGACGACGAGACCGACGACCACTTTCGTCAGTTTGCTCCAGATGCCGAGGTCAACATTCACGCCGCGAGTAAAACACGCGCGCGCTTCCGGCGAAAGTGGATTTTCAATGCGCGTATTTTTTCCATTCGGTCAGCTTGCCGTCTGCGCCAAACGTCAGCCGCAAATAATAAGTCGGCGAGTAGCTTTGGTTGTAGGCCGGAACAATCAGGGTGCCCGGATAATTGCCATACGCGACTGCACCGCCGGTAGAATAGGCGTATCCCTGATGCGTGATCCAATTGGCGACGATAATGCCGTTATCCAGCTTGGCGATTTTGTCGGGCGGCCCCAAATCCAGCACGGCTTGATTGTAGGTGTAATTTCCCACGCGCGCCGCCCAGTCAATTTTCGGTCCCGTGGCGCAGCCGACGAACACGAACGCGGCGAGCAGGGCGAGCAAGATTTTCTTCATGCGATTAAATTAACGCGGCATTTTGGAAATGCAATGATGCGAATGTGCGGATTTGATTGTCAGCGCGCCGCCAAACGGCAAAACTCTTGGCGTGGACATTTTGAAAAACATTTTGGCGACGCTCGTGGAACTGGATGACGCCGTCAAATCCATGCCGACGGCGAATCCAAAACCAAACTTGCTGCCGCTGTTCGCGCGCATTGATGAATTGACAAAACAATTGCCGCGCGATGCCGACCCGCAGTTGCTGCATTACTTGCACAAGAAAAGTTACGAAAAAGCGCGGTTGTTTTTACAGGATCGCGACGCGGAAAATCAAATTGGAAATTGCAGGCACGTCTAATTATTTATGGGAACGCTATTTTTCATTTGCATAATTGGATTTGGAATTTTTTGGTTCGGCGCGATCATAATTTGGATTCTTAAGATCCGTCCGTATCTTGAACGTCACAGCCAAAAAACAGGCTTCTTATTATTTCAATCATCGCTGTTAAAAGATCATCATCTTGCTCTCGAAATTGCCCGCAAACAAGGCAGCAAACCTTGGTTTCTAAAAACGTTTTCAGTCTTTGCGATTGTTGGAATTGTATTTTTTCTATGCGGTTTAGTGGCAGTGACTCTTGGAGGAATTCTTGGTCGATAACTTAATCAAAGTATGTTTGACGACACTATTGCCGCCATCGCCACGCCACTCGGCGAAGGTGGACTGGCCGTCGTGCGTATTTCCGGCGCGGAGGCGTTTGCTGTCGCGGACAAAATATTTCTTCCATCTGGAAAGAGTTCGCTGAAACCTTCCGCTGCGCCAACGCACACGATTCATTACGGCAAAATTATTCGGCACGGCGAAATGATGGACGAAGTCCTGCTTTCCGTCCTGCGCGCGCCGCGCACGTTCACACGCGAAGACACCGTTGAGATTTCCTGTCACGGCGGAATTTTGCCCGCGAAACTTGTCCTCGATGCCATTCTGGAAAACGGCGCGCGCCTCGCGGAACCCGGTGAATTCACGCGCCGAGCATTTCTCAATGGACGGCTTGACCTCGCCCAAGCCGAAGCTGTCGCCGACTTAATTCATTCGCGCACGGAACTTGCGCTCGCCGCTGCCAACGAGCAACTTGCCGGAAAATTATCGCAACGCATCAATCAATTGCGCGACGATTTGATGAAGACACTCGCGCACGTCGAGGCGCATATTGATTTTCCTGACGAGGACATTTCGCCCGACACGAAAGCGCAATTGTTGAAGCGTCTGGAAAATGGAATTGCGTTCATGGACGAATTGCTGCGCACGGCGAACGAAGGACAGATTTTGCGTCGCGGAATTCGCGCGGCGATTGTTGGCCGCCCGAACGCGGGCAAATCCAGTTTGCTCAATCAATTGCTCGGCCATGACCGCGCCATCGTCTCGCCGATTGCCGGCACGACGCGCGACACGATTGAGGAAACGGCAAACATTCGCGGCCTGCCCGTCGTGTTCATTGACACCGCCGGTTTGCGCGAAGGTCGCGACGAGATTGAAGTCGAAGGCATCCGCCGCAGCCGCGAAACTTTGGAAAAGGCCGAATTGATTCTGCACGTCCTCGATGCGAGCGAACCGCTCACAAGCGCGGATGAAATTTATCTCGCCGAATTTTCCGGCAAGAAGAGAATTTTCGTCCTGAACAAAATTGACCTGCCAAAAAAATTGGAATTGCCAGAGCATGTCACTCATCCCTCGTCACTCGTCACTGCCTCATGTTTGAACGGGCAGGGGATGGAAGCGTTGAAAGACGCGATCAAAAATCTGGTCTGGGCGGGAAAGATTGAATCCGGAATGTTGCAGGTGATGATCAACTCGCGGCATCAGGAGGCTTTGAACCGCGCACGAACGGCCACCATACAGACCGTTGATGCCTTGCGCGCCGACGCATCACTCGAATTGGTCGCGCTGGATTTGCGCATCGCCGTCAACGCCGTCGGCGAAATCGTCGGCAAGACGACGACGGAAGATTTGCTCGACTCGATCTTCAGCCAGTTTTGTATTGGAAAATAATTTACATAAAAACCACATGCCGATTATTTATAAAATAGACTCAGCGCGGTCACGGGTGTTCACCAGCGTCACTGGAACCATCACCGCCATGGACATCATCGGACATTTTGAAGTGGCGCGCCGTGCAGGATTCCTGCCTTATTCGGAATTCATTGACACGACGAGCATCGCCAGTCCGACCCTTTCGATTGGCGAGATTGGAAAGGCGGCGATGACTGTGCTGAAATTGCGCCGTCAGGAGAGGTTCGGACCGCGCGCGGTATTGGTTGCCAATGACACAATCTTCGGTCTGGTGCGCATTTTCACGACCTTAACATCAGACTACATTCCAATGGAAATTTTTCGCGACCAAGCCGGTGCAGAAACCTGGCTGGCTGACCGGCATGGTGCCGGGCAAAATGAGAAGTTTTAAGGCAGAACGGCGATGGAAGATTTGTTTGACTTCGTCTCCAACCAGTTTTTGCCTTGGCAAATTAATGTCATTGGAAATCGGTCATTCTTGTCGTAATAATCCCCATTATGAATAAAAAAGAAATCGCTGAAGCCTTGAGAAAAGAAGTCGGGCATCTGGAGCTGGAGATCAAAAAACTTCAGGCGCGCTGCGAACATTTTAAGATGTTCGTGCTTGATCTGGAGGCGGAGATTGTCGGACCGGAAACGCAAAAAACTGTTCCTGAAAGCCAGTTCAGAAAAGTGATTGATTCAGTGTTCGGTGAAAAACCAAGGCGGCCTAAACGCTGATACGGCGTTGAAAGTTGAAATCGATTCGGCAAGACGACGACGGAAGATTTCCTCGACTCGAGCTTCGTCAGTTTTGCGTTTGGAAATGAACAAAACGTGCTTTTGGCTTCATGCCGTATCATTTGTGTTTGAGTATTTCTTGAACCATTTATTTGAAGAAGGCAGAAACAATGCAACTACGACGATTATCTCCACCAACGAATGTAAAAAACACTTTACAAACCAGAGGGTTGAGAACCTAAAATCGTAGTGAAGGATTAAGTAGATTTCGACACACACTCCAGCCAAAAGTAATATCGAAAAGATCCACCGCGCCCAATTCATTCGAAAAAAGATAAATAAAAGCAAAATGAGAACAACAATTAGGATATAGTTTGAAACATTAATCTTCTAGTGGATAGCGGCGACGTCTTCAAATATCTCTTCGCCAAAGTTAAGCAATGCAACAATAAGAGCAAATTTAACGGCAAAAGGCCGCGAATGTTTAAGTGGTTGCAATCCTCGCAATTTCTCGTCAATGATTTTATCGAAAGGTAGCCCAATTAGCACGCCGGGCACAATTCCAAGCAGACTCCAATAACGTCCTAGCCAACGATAAAACAAAACCATCAAAGGAATAGAGACAACCCATACAACAATTGCAGTTAATAAAAATTGTCCTTTTCCTCGTGAAATCTGTGATTGTTTGTGGCAGGCAGGACATCCATGCACACCTGCTGGCGATTTAAAGTAACGACTCCAAGTCAGAGCAAAAACATGATTGCAGTATGGGCATTCCATATTCGATGCGCGCTTAAAATGGCGAACACAGATGCAAACGACAAGTTCTAAATGCCGGTTAAATTCACCAAACCTCCACCGGCCCGTTCGGCACGGGAATATGTTCACGTTGAGTTGAAGCGGGTTCGTCGCGCATGAAGGACGCAACCATCGGCGGTTGTTGAAATCGGGGAAGCAATTCGCCGTGCTCGTCGAGAAATTGCCGGCGCCAGCGGATATAATTTTCCAGCACGTCGTGGAATTCCGCGCGCGTGGAAATCTGCACGACGCGTTTGTTGAATTCGTGGCACGGGCCGAACCGCTTGGCATACCACGGCGCGACTTTGCGGAACATCCGGCAGCCGAGTTCCTCGCCAAAAACTTCAATCATCAAATCCAAATGGCGGCACATGATGCACGTGCGCTCGGAGAAATCGGGTTCGGGTGGCAAGGTAGGGCGCGTCACTCCGTGCGCGCCGTCGGCGGGCAGAGGACTGCCCGCCCTACCTAAATATTGCAGCGTGCGTTTGAAAATCCACGGGTCGTAAAACGCGCCGCGCCCGATGCTGACGCCCGCGCAGCCAGTTTCGTAGAACATTTTTTTCGCGGCCTGCGGCGTGATGATGTCGCCGTTGCCGATGACGGGAATATTTTTCACGGCTTCAACGACTTTGCGGATTCCGGCGAGATTCACCGTGCCGCCGAAACCTTGCTCGCGCGTCCGGCCATGAACAAAAATCGCAGCGACGCCGACATCTTCCAAAGTGCGCGCCAAATCGGGCGCGGTGAGATTTTCATCGTCCCAACCCAAACGCATTTTTGCGGTGACGGGAATTTTCACGGCGTTCACCATTCCGCGAACCAGCGCGGACGTTTTGTCGAGCTCGGTCATCATCGCCGAACCGCCGCCCACTTTGCAGACCTTCCGCACCGGGCAGCCCATGTTGATATCCACCGAAGCCACGCCCAGGGCTTCCAGTTGCAACGCGGCATCACGCATCTCCTCCGGCACGGACCCGAACAATTGCACCGCCAGCGGACTGTCCGCCGCGCGGGTTTCAATGAGCTTGAGCGCCTTGTGATTTTTCTCCAGCAACGAACGCGCATTGACGAGATCAGTGGTCGCCAGGTCGAGCCCGCCGATCTCGCGCAAGGTCAGGCGGAATGGCAGGTTGGTGTAACCCGCGAGCGGCGAAAGGAACAGATTTGACTTTAGTGTGAGCAACCCAAAACGCATTATGCCCACTATAGCAGAAAACGGCGGACGGGACATTAAAACAATGAATCATCGCCGAACAACGATGCGCGAGCGCTTCCCAAAAGCGAATGGCCTTTATCTTCGCTGGCTCGCGAGAATGTTTTTGTTAGGCGCACTTCTCGGGCTCAATGCGCGAGCGGACGTTTTGTCCGGTGGCGTTGATCCCACGCATCTCGGCAAGGGCGATTGGATTTATGTGCT
>DATAUQ010000009.1:0-14667 GCA_036268155.1 Verrucomicrobiia bacterium
GCCGGCTCGCGGGGACGCTCGCCCCACCAGACGAAACAGGCACCGAATGTCTCGTCATCGAATATGCGCCCGCGAATTCCGGCGACGAAGCGCCGAAACTTTACGTTCCCGTCACCGAGGCGCATCTCGTCAGCAAATACGTCGGCGTTGGCCGGGCGCATCCGCCGCTCAACACGCTTGGCGGCACGCGCTGGGCGAAGGCGAAGGAGCAGACGGAAAAAGCCGTGCGCGACATCGCGGCGGAAATGCTCCGCATCCAGGCCGTGCGCGAAACGCAGGCCGGCCATGCGTTTCCGCCGGACGCGAACTGGCAGCGCGAATTTGAAAGCGCGTTCATCTACGAAGAAACGCCCGATCAAATCTCGGCCATTTCCGGAACCAAATCCGACATGGAAAAGCCGAAGCCGATGGACCGTTTGATTTGCGGCGACGTTGGTTTTGGAAAAACGGAAGTTGCCATTCGCGCCGCGTTCAAGGCCGTGATGGGCGGAAAACAAGTTGCGATTCTCGTGCCGACGACCGTTCTCGCGCAGCAGCATTTCAACACCTTCCGCGAACGCATGGCGGATTATCCGATCCGCGTGGAGCTGCTCTCGCGTTATCGCACGCCGCGCGAGCAAAGCGCAGTTGTAAAAAATCTCGCGGCGGGCGCGGTGGACATCGTCATCGGCACGCATCGCATCGTGCAGGACGATATTGCGTTCAAGGATTTGGGTCTGGTCGTGATTGACGAGGAGCAGCGCTTCGGCGTGTTGCACAAGGAAAAATTCAAGCGCCTGCGCACGCTCGTGGACGTGCTGACGTTGAGCGCCACGCCGATCCCGCGCACGCTTTACCTCGCGCTCACCGGCGCGCGCGACATGAGCACCATCCAGACGCCGCCGCACGACCGCCTGCCCGTCGAAACCATCGTCACGCAATATGATGAACGCACCATCCGCGACGCCATCAACCGCGAACTCGCGCGTGGCGGACAGGTTTTTTTTCTGCACAACCGCGTGATGACGATTCACGACATGGCGGGCCGGTTGAAAAAGCTTTGCCCGAACGCGCGAATTGTTGTTGGCCACGGACAAATGAATTCCGACGACCTCGAAGAAGTGATGACGAAATTCGTCAACGGCGAAGCGGACGTTTTGCTGTCCACGACCATCATCGAGAGCGGCCTCAATATTCCGAACGCGAACACCATCATCATTGACCGCGCCGACCGTTTTGGCTTGAGCGACCTTTACCAATTGCGCGGGCGCGTCGGACGTTACAAGCATCAGGCTTACGCGTATCTGCTGCTGCCGCGCCACGCAAGCCTGCTCACCGACGTGCGCAAACGCATCAGCGCGATGAAGCAATACGCGTCGCTCGGCAGCGGATTCAAGATTGCGATGCGCGATTTGGAAATTCGCGGCGCAGGAAATCTGCTCGGCTCGGAACAAAGCGGACACATCATCGCCGTCGGGTTTGAACTCTACTGCCAGTTGCTCAAGCAAAGCGTCTCGTCGTTGAAAGGCGAAAAAATAAAACCGCGCGTCGAAGTCCGCATCGCACTGGATTTTCTTGAAAATAAAGTAGGGCAGGCTTCCAGCCTGCCCAGTTCGCGCGGCAGCGCGAACGCGATGACAAAATCTAGGGCTGATTCTGCTTCGCAGAATCTGGGCAGGCTGGAAGCCTGCCCTACTTTAAGTGCCACACTCCCCCACAACTACGTCACCGAACCGCAGCACCGCATCGAAATCTACCGCAAGCTCGCACAGGCGACGGACAAACCTGCGCTGGAAAATTTGTCGAAAGAATTGCGCGACCGTTTCGGCTCGCTGCCGCCACCGGTTGAATTATTGCTCGCCGTGAGCGAACTAAAAATTCTCGCCAGTGAAAAAGCTGTGACCGCCATCGAAGTTGAAGAAGACAAATTAAAAATCACGCGTCACAACGATTTCATCACCCTCGGCGGCAAATTCCCGCGCCTCACCAAAAAAGAAGCCAGGGCGCGGCTCAAGGAAATCAAACGCCTGCTGCTGGCGATTTGAAATTCAGCATTGCTTTTCAATCTGCCAGCGGGCAGTTATTTGTTTTGGTATCGGGGTGCAGTGCCGGTTGCACACTGATTTGGTATTTTGGCCGAACAGTTGATCCTAATAAAAATGGATCTATGTCAAATCGGTCAATTTTGGCAGATGCCCTGATTAGTTTCGTAAAAGAAAATAAAATTAACGCGTGACAGTTCATCCGGCCAACCTCAAAAACACATTCATGTCGCGACTGCCAAAGCTAAAATTGGAAACTGCCGTGGCATTGGCGGGCACTGCGTTCGCGGCGCTCTTGCTGGTGCTGACGGCGATGTATGCGGGACCACTGTGGCGCGATGAAATCAACACTTTAAGCGTGGCGCAGATGCCCTCGCTGAAGGAGTTGTGGGATAACATGGCATTCGAGTCGTTCCCTCCGCTCTGGCCACTGCTCGTGCGCGGGTGCAGCTTTCTCGGCCTGGCTGGCAGTGATGCGAGCATTCGAGTCCTAGGGTTGTATGTGGGCCTGTTCTTCCTCGTTTCGCTGTGGCTATGTTCGCGTTGGTTGGGAGGTCGCGCACCGATCTTGAGCGTTGCACTGCTGGGCTGCCTGCCGGCGTTTGTCTTCATTGTGGGTGCGAATCGGGCTTATGGTCTGGCGACTTGTCTGCTGGTGCTTAGTTTCGGATTGATCTGGCGGATGGTGGAATTCCCGTCACGGTCGCGGATTCTTTTGGCGGGTCTGGTCTGTTTTCTTTTCGCCCATTGCGTTTATTATGACGTGGTTTTTTTGTGCGCAATGCTGTCAGGCGGAGCATTGGTGGTGATTCGACGCCGTCAATGGAAAACACTGATGGCACTTGCCGTAATCGGCAGTGTGTCCGCTGCTTCCATGGCGATATACCTGCCTATCATCCACCAAGGCTCGGCTTATGTGCCGATGAATCAGCCTCCATTTTTCAGCGCTTCAATGTTGTGGTTTAAGGTCAGCCAAGCAGTATCCACTCACAGCAGCGCTTCGTTCGGCAAATCCAGAGGCACAGAAATCTGGCTCTGGATTGGTTTGTTTTTGGCCGGATCAATTGCGGCCCTGATAATGCAGCGCGCACGTGTGCATACTTCACACGGACCAGAGACTGCCACTGTGACCGCCGTCCAGATCCGAGCCGACCGGGCGCTCTTTTGTGTGGTGACCATGCTTTTCGGAGTGTTTGGGTTTTTTGCCTTTCTGCTCAAGTTGCATTATTTGACACAGACGTGGTATTACGTTGAAATTCTTTGTCTGTGTGCCATTTCGCTAGACGGGTTGCTGGGGGCGAATTGGCCCAAGTTGCGTCCATGGGGATTGTTGCGGATCAGTTTTCTGCTGCTAGTGATGACTTGGGGCGCAAGATCAGCATGGGAGGAAGCGCATACCCGGCGAAGCGATGTGGATTTGATTGCCGCCGTTCTCAACAAGGCCGCCTCCGAACAGGATATCATCGTGGTGGAAGGTGCCTGGGAGGGGATTACTTTTAACCGATATTACCACGGCCACACCCGTTGGATGACGGTGCCGCCGGTGGATTCACACTTGGTGCACCGCAACGACCTGGCATTTGCGAGGATGAACCAACCGGAGCCGATGGTTCCGGTGTTGCAAGCGATCACCAACACTTTGCACAGCGGTCATAATGTCTGGCTGGTGGGAATGGTGGGAAGCAAGTCAGCCGTGCATCTGGATCCACCATTATCCGGCCGGCCAATCGAATGGTTTGTGGCATATTCCACCTACTGGAATGCACAAATTGCGGCTGTTCTCTTGGATCATACGCGGCAGGCAGAAGTTTTGAAAATACCAATAGATGGGCCTGTGTTCTCTCTGGAAGACCTTCCATTGACACGGTTTTCAGGTTATAAACCTGGTGTATACTGACCGATCTATCGCCATTGGCAAATTAGTCGGAACAACGCATGATCAGATGAGTATAGGGTATGCGAAGCAGGTCATGCCTGATATGCGGTTCGACTTTCGAGAAGTGCGCCGAAGCCAATCGCAAGTATTCTTCCCGAGTGCGCACGAATTTTCCACGATCATTTCCCAGCAACCAACGCGCTATCTGTGATTGTTGGGGCACATAGCATCCATCATAAGTGATCAGACTTCCGGTTGGTCTTAAAACCCGGCGAGCCAACGCAAATAATTTGGACGCCTGCGTATCATCCAAATGATGGACTACACCGATGGCCAGGACCAGATCAAAGGAACCCCGTTCTCCCTCGATGGTTGCCAGACCCATATCACCGCAATAAAAGCATCCTCTGGAACCAAAACGTTCCTTTGCCGAGCTGATATATTCCGGGCTGATGTCGAGTCCGGTGTAATTGACCGCCGGAAGATAATTCAAAATGTCCGCCGGCCCGCATCCAATGTCAAGAATCTTATGCTTTGGAGCCGGTTTCACATATTCAGCAAGATAAGTTTTTCTGGCTGACTCGGCGCCAACCATCCACTGGAACAGCCGGTAGCCGGCGGGGAAACTCAAAATTGTGGAAACCTTCATATTAAATTAGTCTTAAGTGTTAATGATTGAAGTTCGGCACGAAAAGAGCAAGATGTTGGATGCAAGCGATCATGGAACTTTTTCTACCAGGTTGTTGCCGACGGTATGCGCCTGATAGAGATGCAACTGACAGTCTTTGAACTGCGGTATTTCGTCCGTGTTCAAGACTGTGTCAAACCGGATGTCCAATCCATAATGCTCGCGATAAAATATTCTCAAGGGTCCGAGCCATCTCGGTTTCATCAGGAAAAAAACCTCCGGCCGATCCACCAGCGAAAGGGAATACGGACGGAGATGATGCCGTTCCAAAATTTGGTTGAAAAGTGGCGAGTGGGTGATCCAGCCGTAGGGCACCAGTGAAAAAGGAACCTTTTGCGCTGGCGGATAAAAGAAAAGACATTGTTCCAAGACCGAATCAAAAGGCATCGCAATCAGGAGCGGCGTCCTATGATCCGGCGAGAGCGTGCGAACCGGCTGCAGGATTTTGTGGCTGATATGTTCCAGATTTCGATTGAATGCGTTTGCCGACCACAAGCTTTGAGCCAATTCGGACAGGCTGAACAGATACAGAATGGCCCAAACAGGTATAAGCACGAGAGTCGCCAACCACGAGGTTTTAGTCCGACAGAGTGGGGCAAAGAATATGCCAAGCCGGGTAGGCCAGGTTATCGCGCCCGGCAAGTTGCGGAAGCCGCTTGCCCAATAGAGACAGATGGCGTTAATAAACAGCGGAAAGTTGTAAGCAACGCGTTCGGGCAGACGCGCGGTCGTCAGGAGATAGAAGTTAAACATCATAAAAAGACCGTAAGAAGTCAGCAGCGTGGTTGCGCAACGACGGCGAAATGCCCCGGCGGCAAGAAGACACCACATCGCGTTCGAAACGGCCAGATTCATGAGCGTGCCGGCATCGCCAAAAACCGCGTCCCCCCAAAATATCTTCGGCAGAAACATAATGCCTTCCGAAAATTTCCACGGAGATGCCGGCTCGTTCCGCGCCAAACTTTTTAACTTGTCTAAAAAAAGGCGCATCTTGGGCACGCCGGCATATACATCAGGATCGGAAAAATAGAACTCGGAAAACATCCATCCATCATTTTCGCTCCAGCCAACAGCGGGAGCCGCTTTCGGAATAAACTTCGCCAGCGGTGTGACTTGAATTTCACCACGCATATGGTTATACTCCAAAAACCCGTTCCATGCCGGGTCGCGCTGGTAAGCCCACCGATTGATTCCGTGCAGAACAAGAAAGATTCCCGCGCAAGCCAAACCGGTTCCCAACAGCCGGTGCCATTGGGATAGTCCCAGCCTTTCTAATACAAATGGGCAGGCGATCACCGCCAATAGCAGCGCGATCGGCTCCCGAATCAAACACATGAGACCGGCAAAGGCGATTCCTGCAATCACTTTAGGCCAATGCACCTGATGACCAGCCTGGAGTCCATCAACCAACAACAACAAACCTGCCGTTCCAACCAGAAAGGCGGTGGTAGTAAATTGGAGGTGCAACAGAATCCGCATTTCGACAACCAGAAAAAATCCCAAATAGAGCGATGTGAACAGCCAGCCGCCTCGGCGAGAGATAATGAGAAAAGCAATGGCAGTAAGCGCGGCATAATGCACGGCCAAGAGATAAATAAAATACCAGTTGCAATCGGCCGAGACTCCATAAAAAAATTTCAGAGTCCAGCCAATTAAAATATTGGTGAAAACCAGATGCGCGTCGGGATGACCGGTGTAGAAACCCGATGCAATCATTTGCATCATCAGGTCGTCATTGGTTTCATAAACCGGCGTGGCATAGGTCAGAAAAACACTGAATAGAACAAGGTTGACCACGGCTGCCCATAGGAGCGCCTGACAGCCGCCACGCCTGCCCGCCAGCAATCGCGAAAACCAAGCCGCGTTGAAAATTGTCCCTGCCAGGTTTCGACGCATCCGGTCTGGGTTCAAATCACACATCGAATTCTTGGATGGCTTGGATGACTTGGTCTTGGTCGTCTGGGTTGAGGCTGTTGTAAAAAGGCAATCGCATCAGGCATTCACTTCTACCCTCGGTAATCGGGCAACTTCCATTCCGGCCACCCATGTGCTGGCCCATAGGGGAAAGGTGGAGCGGCACATAATGAAACACACTTAGGATACCACGCGACTTTAGAAATGAAATCAGTGCTTGACGCTTTTCCAAAGATGGCATTATCAGATAATACATATGGTAGGATTGCTCGCAATGATCCGGCACGACGGGACAGCCAATCCCGTGTTCCTGCGTCCACTGGCGCAAGTGCTGATCATAATACTCCCAGATCCGCTGCCGCTGCGCCTGGATCGTTTGCCACACTTCCAACTGACCATAGAGAAAAGCCGCAAGGACATCACTCATCACATAACTCGAACCAATGTCCACCCAGGAATATTTATCAACCTGTCCGCGAAAAAAGCGGCTGCGATTCGTCCCTTTTTCACGAATGATCTCGGCCCGCTCAATCAGGCGCGTATCATTGATGAGCAGCGCGCCGCCTTCGCCGCAGGTGATGTTTTTTGTCTCATGAAAACTCTGCGTCGCCAGACAACCAAATGTGCCGAGCCAGCGGCCACGGAACTTGCCGAACAATCCGTGCGCATTGTCTTCCACCACGGACAGGCCGTGCCGCACAGCAATCTCACCAATCACATCCATCTCGCAACCCACACCGGCATAATGCACCGGGACAATCACCTTGGCTCGCGAAGTGATGAGGCCTTCCAGTTGTTTCTCGTCCAGATTCAATGTGTCCGGCCGGATGTCGGCGAAAACAATTTTTGCTCCGCGCAACGCGAAGGCATTCGCCGTGGATACGAAGGTAAAGGAGGGGATGATTACTTCGTCGCCGGGTTGAATATCAAGAAGTAGCGCGCTCATTTCAAGCGCATGAGTGCATGATGTCGTGACCATCACCTTTTCCACGCTCAACGCCTGCTCCAAAAGCGCGTGACATTTTTTTGAGTAAGTCTGGTCTCCGGCGATCTGACCGATGGTCATTGTGCGGAATATATGCTCCAGCTCCCGACCTTGAAGCGAGGATTGGTTGAATGGGATTGGATAATTTTGGTCCATTTGATTTATCTTAAATTTTCAGTCTTGGCGACGGTTAATCCAAAATCGGATACCATTTATGATACCAAAGTTGCAAGTCCCGGCTCAAAAAGCCGCATTGCTGGTAAAGACGTTGAGCCGCCTGATTGTTTCCTTGGGTTATGACCGTCACCTTCTGCGCGCCTTGTGTTCTGAACCAGCCAATCGCGGCCTGGACCAGATTTTTTCCAATGCCTCGTCCGCGAACTTCTGGACTGACGCCGACCAGACCGATTTGCCCTTCCCGATGAACCGGATCCAGATGGCATGAAATATAACCCAAAGGCTGATTGGTTCCTGAAGCGGCAACAAATACGTTCTGCGCACGTCCTTGAACTTCCAAGGTGATCCAGGTTGAATAGAGGTCCTCCGTGCGTTGACGCGAAAAATGTGAGTCACTGAAAAATCGCGTTTCCCCATGTCCCCTTCGAGCCATCACTCGTAATCCTGATAGATCATTGGGTTGCACCGGACGGATGCAAATACCAGCAGGCAGGTCAGAGCGAATCAAGTCGTGCGAATCCATCATTCGGCGCTCGAGGGTAACCCGGATGTCAACCAGCCCAAAGCCATGCTGCTCGGCAGTTTGAATGGTTGCCGGATCATCCGCCCGCGAAAGGAAATATAGGCCCCGAACACGGTTGCTCCGACTCCAGTCATCAATTTTTACCACCTGCTCCATCTTCAGCGTATCGCCACAGACGCGAGCGATGCGAAAGCCGAAGAATTCCGTATCCCATGGCAGCAACTCGCAAGGAATAGACTTAAGCATATTCACGTCATCGCCTCGTCACGAGAAGCTATTTCCTCACGGATGGTGTAAGTCGGGCGTTCCATCATGCGAAAATGCATCCGTGCCAGATACTCTCCAATGATACCTAAAGCCAGAAGTTGAGCGCCTGAAAAAATTGCGATGATAGACGCCAGAAAAGTGAACCCTTGAACGGTAGTGCCATAAAGCAGGTATCGTCCAATGACAAACAACAAAATAAGTCCGCCAAAGGCTGTGCATAAAAAACCCATGAGATTCGCCAGTTGTAAAGGCAATGTTGAAAAACCAGTCATCATGTTCATCGCGTGCCGGAACAACATGCCAAAAGTATAGTTTGAAATACCTGCCCGGCGGGGATCGTGCCGGACTTGAATGGCCACAAATCGGGTGGTCGCCCAAGTCAGCACAACGTCAATCGAAACAAATGGACTGTGATAGCTTGCAAAAGCATCGCGCGCCTGGGTTCGAAACGCGCGAAAAGCCGATACGCGGCGCGCCGTTTCTGCTCCCATGGATTTCTGAAGTGCCAGTTTGGTCAGCCCCGAAGCGATGTCCCGCAATAAACCATGCTGCTCATGTTCGGGAAAACCATAGGCCACCTCGAATCCCTCGTCCAATTTGGCAACCAGCTTGTGGATTTCTTCCGGCGGATGTTGTAAATCATCATCCATCGTTACAGTCGTCTCGAATCTCGCCGCCCGGATGCCGCAAAGAAGCGCATTGTGCTGCCCGTAATTTCGCATCAGGTTGATTCCGCGAACCCATGTAAAAGAGCGCGACAATTCCTGGATGACTTTCCAGCTTTGATCCCGGCTGCCGTCATTGACAAGCACAACTTCAAATTGTCCGGAAAGCGAAGTCAGCGCCGGTTCCAATCGTTTGACCAATTCAGGCAGGATCAATTCACTATTATAGACCGGCACCACCACCGAGATGAAACGGGTCGTTTTCAATGTGGCATCCATTTATTTTCAATGCCGTAGATCAGATGCTTTGTCACGTCAAAATCCAGAATAAATCTCATCCGGCATTACCCAATCCTCAACCACACCGTTTTCAAATACGCCAGTTCGGCGCGGCTGATCGGAAAATCCGGCGGTTGCGGAAAATAATGTTGCTGCAAAATTTTCCGACGTGATTGGAAAACAGCTTTTTCAATTTCCGCCAGAAAAATTTCCGGCAGAAAATCGGCGGCGTTCGTCGAGCAAAATAAAATGCCGCCCGGCTTCACCAGCGGCAGCGAGGCGGCGACAAGTTTGCCAAAATCTTTTTCCGCGCGAAACGTGCCATGCTCCTTTGATTGCGAAAACGTCGGCGGATCAAGCGCGATGGCGTCGAACGCGCGGTCCTTCTTCGCCAGCCGCCGCAACCAGTCGAACGTGTCGCCGAAAATGAAATCATGCGCCGCCGGGTCGAGGCCGTTCAGCGCGAAGTTGCGTTTGCCCCATTCGAGATATTTTTTTGAGAGGTCAAGGCTCGTCGTCCGCGCGCCCGCCTTGGCCGCGCAAACGGAGAAGCCGCAGGTGTAGGCGAAACAATTTAGGATTTCCGATTTCCGATTTGCGATTTCCGATTGGAAAAGCGGGAATTCCGCCGCAATCTGATTTGTCAAAAATCGGCGGCGGTTGTCGCGTTGATCCAAAAATAATCCGACGGAATAGCCTTCGTTGAAACTCATTTCGTAGCGGACGCCGTTCTCCAAAATCTCAAACCGCTCCGGCGCAGCTTCGCCAAAAACCAGTTGCGGAGAAGCTTCCGTCGGGATCGAACGGCGAACCTGACGCGAAAGGATTTTGTGATACGCGCCGCGCGACGAAAAAATTTTGGCGAGCCGCGACAATTCTTCGTTTTGCTTTGCGTTCAATGGCGACTCGGATTGCGAGAGCAAAAAATCACCGAGCTTTTTCACGAACCAACCCGGCCAACCATCGCTCGCAGCATGAATCACGCGAAAGGCATTGGTCAAATCCGGCTCGATGACGGCAGTGCGGATTGCGAGACGCGGCTCGATGTCGAAATTGACCGGCGCAAAAAATTTCACAGGCTGACTGGTCGCCGGATGCGTGAAGGCAATTTCTCCGGCGTGCAAAAAAACGCGCGATGACGCCGTGCCGCCGTAAAGCGTGTCGCCGAGAATGGGAAAACCATTTTCGGCAGCATGAACACGGATTTGATGCGTGCGGCCGGTGAGCGGTTCAGCAGTCACCATTTTTAATCGTGAATTTCCGAATTTGGAATCCGAGATCGGAGTGAATTTTGTCTCGGCAATTTCCCCACTCGCACCGCTCGCATATTTTTCACCGACACGGACGAGCGCGGTTTTAACCGTAAATTCTTTCGGCGGCACTTCGCGGTCGGTGAGCAGCAAATATTTTTTGTGGACTTGGTGTTGCGTGAATTGTTCTGTCAGCGATTTATTGACGAGCGGCGTTTTGCCAAAGACCATCACGCCGCTGGTTTCCTTATCGAGCCGATGAAGAATTGCCAGCGAAGACCAGCGCGGTTCGCGATGTTTCAGCCAGTCGTAGATGCCTTCGCCCGCGTAAGGCGACGGCGCGTGCGTGTTCCAACCGGCGGGTTTGGCAACCACCAGCAGATACTCGTCCTCAAAAATCACGCACGGAACCATGCGCCATGAAAACATTTTTCGGCGCGGGAATGAAGTGCGGAAATTAATCCGTGTTTCATGTGTCTATCTGTGGCTAAAATCTTCGCGTGCATCTGGCCCATCTGCGACTCCGTGACTTCCGCAATTACGCGCGGCTGGACGCCGATTTCGCGCCCGGCTTCCACCTGCTGCTCGGCGACAACGCGCAGGGCAAGACGAACATCCTCGAGGCGGTTTATCTCATGGCCACGCTGCGGTCGTTTCGCGGCGTCGGCGGCGCGCAGATGATCCGGCACGGCGCGAAAGGTTATTTCGTCGGTGGCCATGTCGTCGCGCAGGGCAAACGCGAAATCAAAATGTATTGGTCGGCGCGCGAACGGAATCTTTCGCTCGACGGCCAGCCGGTGAAAAAACTCGCGGATTATTTTGGCGCATTGCGGACGGTGGTTTTTTGCACGGAGGATTTGCAGCTCGTCAAAGGCACGGCGCGTTCGCGGCGAAGATTTGTGGATTTGCTGCTGGCACAAACGAATCCGATTTATCTGCCACTGCTCCAGCGTTACATGCACACCGTCCGCGCCCGCAACGCGCTGCTCAAGCAACGCACCGCCGACGAGGCCGCGCTGGAAAGTTTTTCCGTCGAACTCGTGAAGCTCGGCAACGAAATCATCCGCGCGCGCCGTGAGCTGGTTCCGAAATTTTCCCCGCTCGCGCGGCTGGCGTATCGCCGCATTTCCAACGACGCGGAAGAATTGCGCATTGAATATCAGCCAAGCGTGAAAAATGATTTCGTCGTGGAACTCGCGCAATCGCGTTCGCGTGAGAAAACTTTTCGCGCCACACTCGTCGGGCCGCACCGCGACGATTTGCAATTGTTGCTGAACGAAAAATCCGCCGCGCAATTCGGCAGCGAGGGACAGAAACGCACTTTGGCCATCGCGTTGAAAATGGCGCAGGCGGAATTTCTCGCCGGCATCCACGGTTCGCCGCCGATTTTGCTGATTGACGACGTGATGGGCGAACTGGATTTGAAGCGGCGCAGCGGATTTTTGCCGCTGCTCGAACACGCGCGCAAAACGAGCGGCCAGGTTTTCATGACCGCAACGGAAGAAAACTGGCCAAGCGAACTCGGAAAAGATTTGCAAAGATGGCAGGTTCAGGCTGGAAAGTTGAACCGGATTTGATCCGCAGATTAGCCGATTCTCGCAGATGAAAAACGCCTTCTTATAAATCTGCGCTCATCTGCGAAATCTGCGGACACGTTTCCTGCTTTCTTGTTTTCCTAATTCTTTTATCTTTGGCTAATGCGAATTTTGTCAGGCATCCAGCCCAGCGGTGCGCTGCATCTCGGAAATTATTTCGGGATGATGCGGCCCGCCATCGAACTTCAGGAAAAAGGCGAGGCGTTTTATTTCATCGCCGATTATCATTCGATGACTTCGCTCTTCGACGCAGATGAACGGCGCAAAAATACTTTGGATGTGGCGCTGGATTTTCTCGCGTGCGGACTTGACCCGAAAAAATCCGTCTTCTTCAAACAATCCGACGTGCCGGAAGTCACGGAACTTTCGTGGCTGCTCTCGACCGTCACGCCAATGGGTTTGCTCGAACGCGCGCACAGTTACAAAGACAAAGTGGCGAAAGGAATTTCGCCGAGCCACGGGCTTTTTGCGTATCCGGTTTTGATGGCGGCAGACATTTTGATTTATGACTCGAACATCGTGCCGGTCGGTCGCGACCAAAAGCAGCACGTCGAAATGACGCGCGACATCGCGATCAAGTTCAACGAGCAATACGGCCAGACTTTCGTGATTCCCGAACCGCAGATCCGCGATGAAGTCGCCCTCGTGCCCGGCATCGACGGCCAGAAAATGAGCAAGAGCTACGGCAACACGATTGAAATTTTCGGCGACGAAAAGGCCATCCGCAAAAAGATCATGGGCATCACGATGGATTCGCGGACGCCTGCCGAGCCGAAGCCGGATGCGGACAAAAATCTGGCGGTTCAACTTTTGAAATTGGTTTCGCCGGAAAATGTCGGCAAAGAATTTGAAGGCAAACTTCGCGCGGGCGGCCTCGGCTACGGCGGTTTGAAGAAGGCGTTGTTCGAGAATTATTGGAATTGTTTCGCCGACGCGCGAAAGAAGCGCGCCGAGCTTGCGGCTGATCTGGATTACGTCAACGGCGTTCTGGCTGACGGCGCGGCAAAAGCCCGCGCATTGGCGCAAACCGTATTGAAACGCGCGCGGAAAAATTGCGGATTGGAATGAACCGCGCCGCCGCAAACAAAACTGCGGCAACCCGTCTGCGTTTGCGCATCACGGCGGCGGCGGAAACCATCGTGCGTTCCGGCCATCCGTGGCTGTTTGCCGACAGTATCCATGAATCGAATCGCGCCGGACAGCTTGGCGAACTCGCAGTCATCTACGACCGCAAAGACAAATTTCTCGCCGTCGGTTTGTTTGATCCAGATTCCCCCATCCACGTGCGGATTTTGCACGCGGGCAAGCCGCAAACCATTGATTCTATTTGGTGGAACGCGCGCCTGGAAAAAGCGCTCGCCATCCGACGCGATTTATTTGACGCGCAAACCACCGGCTACCGTTTGATCCACGGCGAAAGCGATGGCTGGCCGGGATTGGTTCTGGATAATTACGATTCCACGCTCGTGCTGAAAATTTACACGGCGGCGTGGCTGCCGCGACTGGAAGAAACGGTTTCGCTGTTCAAAGAAAAAATTTCCTGCGAGCGAATCGTTCTCCGTTTGAGCCGGAACATCCAGTCAATCACGGAAAAACAATTTCAATTGCGCGACGGGCAAATTCTTTTCGGCTCAACGCCAGTTGCGCCCGTAATTTTTACTGAAAACGGAATCCGTTTTGAAGCCGATGTTTTGCGCGGGCAGAAAACCGGCTTTTTTCTCGACCAGCGGGAAAATCGCGCGGAAGTGGAAAAACTTTCGCGCGGCAGAAAAGTTTTGAACGCCTTCAGTTTTTCGGGCGGCTTTTCGGTTTATGCCGCGCGCGGCGGCGCAGTTTCCGTGACCGATTTGGACATCAGCGCGCACGCATTGGAATCCGCAAAACGAAATTTTGCGCTGAACCAAAATTTTCCCGGAGTTGCAAATTGTCGCCATGAAATTGTGCAGGCCGACTGTTTTGACTGGCTGGAAAAAACTTCAGACAAATTTGACCTCATCGTCCTCGATCCGCCGTCGCTCGCCAAGCGCGCGACGGAACGCGAAGGCGCGATTCGCGCTTACGAACGCCTGAATTCGCTTGGAATCGCAAGGCTTTCGCGCGATGGCGTTCTTGTGGCCGGTTCATGTTCGGCCCATGTTTCCGCGCCAGAATTTTTTGACGCGGTGCGGCGTGCGGCGGTAAAGTCAGGTCGAAAATTTACTGAATTGAAAACTCTTCGACATCCGCCCGACCATCCGGCCACGTTCAAGGAAGCAGAATATTTGAAGGTGATTTATCTGAAATTTTCGACTTAATCTTTGCGCGTCGCGGCGGCTTCCGACAACATCAGCGCATGATCCAACAACGCTGGCTGCGCATCATCCCGGTCGCGCTGGTCATGTATACGATTTCGTATGTGGACCGCACGAACGTCTCGCTCGCGCTGGA
>DATAUQ010000010.1:0-3540 GCA_036268155.1 Verrucomicrobiia bacterium
CGGCGTCGGCGCCGACAGACCCAGCGGCCACGCGCCCGCGCCCATGCCCGTGCCCGCGACGCTGGATTACGAACGATTGCTCGGCCCTGCGCCCGAACAACCCTACATGGAAGGCCGCATGCACCCGCAGAACAGCTTTGAAGGCCGCCCTGGCTGGATTACCACGGAAGATTTCGGATTGGGCATGATTACGAACTGGGGCGCGCATCACATGGACATCGCGCAATGGGCGATGGCGCAGGAACTCGGCGGCCCGCTGACGGTTGACGCCCATGCGGAGTTCATGACCAACGACCTTTGGACGGTGCATACCACTTACCACATTGAAATGCTTTATCCGAACAACGTGCAGCTCATCCTCGACAACAAATTTGAAAATGGAATCCAATTCGAGGGCGACGAAGGCTCGGTGTTCTGCACGCGCGGCGCGGTGCGCGTCACCGCCAGCGACCCCAATGTCGCCGGCGGCAATGCGGCGTTGCGCGCGAGCGATCCGAAAATTTTATCGCCGCTCGGCGCGGACGCGACACGCTGGATGCCAAGCAAAGACCATTACGGCAACTGGCTCGAAAGCATCGCCGCCAACCGTCAGCCCATCGCGCCCATCCAACAATCCGCCCGCAGCCTGCAAGCCTGCGCCACCGCGTGGATCGGCATGAAATTGAAACGCAAGCTGACATGGGACGCCGCGACGGAAATGTTCGTCGGCGACGACGCTGCGAACGCGCTGCGCAGCCGCAAAGCGCGCAAACCGGAATACGACATAAACCTCGTGATGGAAAAAGCCGGAGTGGCGTGACAAACAGCGTGCAATAATTTCTTGGGAAAAAAGGCATTCCATCAAAGGCGCGCAACCAGCCTGCTGATTTCCGATTGAAATACAAAAGCCGCTGGAACAATCCGGCGGCTTTTTGTATTTGTGTTCGAGCCAATCTGTGTTCAATCCGCGTTTCATCCGTGGCTAAAAATCATCCGCCCAGCGAACTCGGATCGCCCACGTCGCCTTTGTTGAAGTCCACATAATCCTCCGTCAGATCGGAGGCATACATCACCGAGCCCGCGTTGCCGAGATTCAGGTTGATGTGCAGCTCAAATTCTTTCGGCGCGACGGCGGCGCACAATTTCTTGAAAGTCGCGTTCGTCGGCTGCCCGCGCTTGAGGCTCCACAAAATTTTCTTCCCGCCAACCGCGCTATAACCAATGTCAATTTTCTCCTCCACAACCTTCGCGGCGGAATAACCAATCGCGTCAATGATGCGGCCCCAGTTCGGATCGCCGCCATGCCAGCTCGTTTTCACCAGCGCGCTGTTCGCCACCCCTCGCGCGGCGGCATCGGCATCCTGAACCGTCCTCGCGCCATTCACGCGCACGGTCACGACGCGATGCACGCCCTCGCCATCACGCACAATTTTTTTCGCCAGCTCCAGGCAGACGTGATTCAAGGCAGCTTGAAAAACTCCGAACTCCGAACTCCGAACTCCGAACTTTTTATTTCCCGCTATTCCATTTGCCAAAACCAAAACCGTGTCGTTCGTGCTCATGTCGCCGTCCACGGTGATGCGATTGAAGCTGTGCGCGACGGCTTCGTTCAATGCCGCCTGCAAAACTTTTGCGTCAATCGCCGCATCCGTCGTGATGAAGCACAGCATCGTCGCGTGCAATCCGCCGTGCGGTAACGTCGCCGGACGCGCACCAGTCGGGCTCATGCCGGGCTGGATCATGCCCGCACCTTTGCAGATGCCGCCGATGCGGACTTTTTTTCCGCCCAACAAAAATTCAATCGCAATTTGTTTCGACCGCGAATCGCTGGTCATAATCGCTTCTGCCGCCTGACCAGCATTTTCAATTTCATTACCAAGCAAAGTCGTCGCTTCAATAATTCCCGCGCGGACATTGTCCATCGGCATCGTCACGCCGATGCGTCCGGTCGAGCCGACCAGCGCCGAGCCTTTCGGAATGTTCAATGCGCGTTCGGTGAATGAAACCATTTCGCGCGCATCGGCCATTCCTTGCTTGCCGGTGCAGGCGTTGGCGTTTCCCGAATTTACAACCACGACTTGCGCCGTTCCTTTCTTCATGCGCTCGACACAAATTTTCACCGGCGCGGCGCAGACTTGATTCGTCGTGAACATTCCAGCAACGGTCGCGGGCGTCTCGGAAACGATGAGCGCGAGGTCGCGCTTTTTTCCTTTTTGTGAACCTTTGCCCGTCCCAAGCTTTTTGATGTCGCAAAAAACGCCGCTGGCAAGAAAGCCTTTGGGTGCGATAATGGAACCAGAAATTTCTTTGAATGTTTTTTTCATTTTGCTGCGAACAGAAATTTGGGGAAGCGCGGCCAAATTTTCAAACTTTTATCGCGTCAATTTCCAGACGCACCATTTTGACGTGAACTTTTTCGTCCGTATCTGGCGGATGTTTCGCGATGTAACGCTGCGTGACAGCCTCGATAAATTCTTCGCGCGGGTTTTTTAGCGGGTCAGGCATCTTGTCTGACATGAACAGGCTGGAAGCCTGCCCCACTATTACCGGCACGCGCTGGACGTAAGGAATCCACGTCGTGCGCAACCATGTGGCAAAACCTTTCGCGCCATCATAGGTCGCATCTTTCAACGTGAGTTGGATGTTTTGGATTTTGAAACCAAACTTCGGGAGCCATTTCTTGTAATCGTCCGGCGCATAAAAAAAATACGGAGCCGGCATTTTTCTGAAAAATTCCCGCCAGCATTTGAGCCGCATTTCAGGACGCAACGCCACAAAGACATCTTGTGCGTTGCCCTTGCCGCCGCAAGAAATCATAACCCTTCCGCCAGTTTTCAAAACTGAACCTGCACCGCGCAAAATCGCCTGATGATCATCAACCCAATGCAGCGCGGCATTGGAAAAAGCGATGTCAAACTGCCGGTCGAATTTGATCTTTCGCGCGTCCATGACACGAAATCTTAAATTGGGAAACTCGGTGGTTGGAAAAGTTTTCTTGGCGAAATCAATCATCTGCGGCGAGGCGTCAACGCCGGTAACCGAACCGCGCGGCACCGCACGTGCGATTTCCGCCGTCACCTTGCCGTCGCCGCAGCCAATATCGAGGATGTGTTCATCGCCGCGCAGATTTAATTTTGCAATCAGTTCGCGCGCCCAGGTTTGCTGCACGACGGAATTCGCGGCGTAATCCGCCGCGTTCCATGCGATTGGTTTTGTGGGAGACGGGGTCACGAGTCTCTAATTTTTATTCAGAGACTCCTTACGTCGTCTCCTACGCATTAAATTCAAATCAAGCCGGCGGTTTCAGGGAAACCGCAGAGGATGTTCATGCTTTGCACGGCCTGGCCGCTCGCGCCTTTGACGAGATTGTCTTCGGCGCTCATCACGATGAGCCGTCTGGTGCGCGGGTCGAGCCGCCACGCGATTTCGATGACGTTCGTGCCGGTGACATTTTTCGTGTCAGGAAGATTTTTTCCATCGAGCAAACGGACGAACGGCTCGTTGCCATAAAACTTTTTGTAGCAGGCGGAAATTTTTTCTTCGGTCAATTTTCCCGACGGC
>DATAUQ010000011.1:0-9093 GCA_036268155.1 Verrucomicrobiia bacterium
TCCGAGGAGGCGTTCGCCGCGCTCGTCGCGCGCCACGTCAATCTCGTTTATTCCGTCGCGTTGCGGCAGGTGCGTGACGCGCATCTGGCGGAAGAAGTCACGCAGGCTGTTTTCATCATTCTCGCGCGCAAGGCGGACTCGATGGGCGACAAAACCATTTTGCCCGGCTGGCTTTGCCGCACGGCGCGTTATGCGAGCGCCAACGCGCTGACCATTCAACGGCGGCGGCAACACCGCGAACAGGAGGCGCATATGCAATCGCAAATTGATAGTGGGACAGGCTTCCAGCCTGTCGGCGAAATGGAATCGGAAACATGGAATCAAATCGCTCCGTTGCTCGACGGCGCAATGGGAAAACTCGGCTCAAAAGACCATGACGCGCTGGTGCTGCGATTTTTTGAGAACAAAACTTTCGCGGAAGTCGGCGCAACTTTGGGCGCGAGCGAGGACGCGGCGAAAATGCGCGTGAACCGCGCGCTGGAAAAACTGCGGAAATTTTTTACGAAGCGCGGCGTGAGTTCGACCGCGGCCATCATTGCCGGAACGATTTCCGCCAATTCCGTTCAAGCCGCGCCGGTGGCGCTGGCAAAATCTGTGACGGCCGTGGCGATTGTAAAAGGGGCAATTGCTGCGGCATCAACTTTAACCCTTGTGAAAGGAACACTAAAAATTATGACATACGCAAAACTCAAACTGGCAATCGGCATCACCGCAGGAATTTTATTGGTGGGCGGTGCAACTACGATGGTCATTTCTCAAACCAGCAATGGCGATAAATTAACGGCGCAGGAAATTGCGAAACAAGCAGTAGACGCTTATGCCGGACTTTCCAGTTACAACGACACTGGCAAAGTTATATCCGAAGGCGATGGGCAAACTACGGAAACGACTTTTAACATCCGATTGCAACGGCCAAATTTTTATCGGATTGATTGGACGCAAACCGGCGGGTCTTACACGAGCAAAGGTATTGTTTGGAATGATGGCAGTGGAAATTATTTCGTGATGGATGCTGCAAATAAGATTGATTTCGCCCAGCCGCAGAAAATGCAAAGTATGCAACTGGCGTTGGGAGCTGCTGCCGGTGTTTCGGATTCGGCGACAGCAGAAATTCCGGGAATATTTTTCAATCAAAATTGGGGCAGTCAATTAGCCGTGATTTCTTCACCACGCGCTCACGTCAAAAGATTGTCTGACGAGAAAATTGCTGCAACAGACTGTTATGTCATCGAGATAAGCTTTGACCTAATGGAACAGCCGCATGACACGAACATTTCTTCAGCCAAAATGACAACACAATTTTGGATTGGCAAGCAAGACCATTTCATTCGTCAAATAAAGTCAACTTCTGAAAATGCAGAAGTGACACAGATTAAAGATGAAGACTTGAAAATTAATGATGCAAGCTTAAAAGCAATTTTAGAACGGCAAGGCAAAACAGCGACTCCCGAAGCCATTGCCGCCATTCACGCAGCGGCGGAGAAGTCAATAAAGGCTCTCCAAGGCAGAAAAGTTATTCGCAAGCTTATTTTCACGCAGACAGACGAAAATATTTCTGTGAACCAAAAATTTTCACCGTCAGATTTCCAACAATAAAATTTTTCTTCGCATCGCAAACCATTTTACACGCCGCGCTTTCATCGTATAATGTCCCTCTGTGAATTCGCAAAAGCGTCAGCGCGTGGTCTGCGGCATTCCGGCTCAAAATTTCTTGAAATAAAAATCGTCGCGGCTGATGCCGAGGTCTTCAACAATGTCGGCAATGATGCCGCGCGGCACATCGCCCGGATGCCATGCGAAAGTAATGAGCCGGGCAGGCCGAAACGGATTGGAATAGTGCCGATGACTGCCGGCGGTGCGGAGAAGTTCACAACCAATTTCGCGCAGGCGACGCTCCAGTTGACGGCAGTTCCATGAAGGATATTTTCCCACGGTCAGGCGGCGAGAACAAATTTATCGCGAAAGGCTTCGGGAATCGGACGTCCGGTTTCAAGCAGCGCTTCGAGATGTTCTTTGGCGGCTTGTTGAAAGCGCAAAGTTGCTTCGCCACGGTCGCGTCCGTGCGCGTGACAGCCGGGCAGTAGCACTGATTTGGCAATCCACACACCATCTTCGTCTTGACGCAGTTGCACTTTTGAAAATGGGACAATCATTGTGAAATTAAATTAACCCATTTGCCAAACCGCGCAAACCATTTTACACGCCACCCGTTGGTTGTATAATGTCCTTCTGTGAATTCGCAAAAGCGTCAGCGCGTCGTCTGCGGCATGAGCGGAGGAGTTGATTCCTCGGCGACGGCGGCGCTTTTGATCGAACAGGGCTACGATGTCATCGGCATCACGCTCAAGCTCTGGCCGCAGGATTGCGTGAACCGCGCGGAGGACAAATGCTGCGGCCCACAGGCCGTCACCGACGCGCGCTCCGTCTGCGACAAGCTCGACATCCCGTATTACCTGATTGACGAGGCGGCGGAATTCCAGAAGCACGTCATCCAATATTTCGCCGACGAATACAAGGCCGGTCGCACGCCGAATCCGTGCGTGATGTGCAATCAGAATCTGAAGTTCGGCCGGCTCATTGACCGCGCGGATCAACTCGGCGCGGATTTTATCGCGACCGGACATTTTGCGCGGGTTGAACGTGTGGATTTGAACAACAAAGAAACAAAGGAACAAAGTCCTTCGTTGCTTCGTTCCTTTGTTGTTAATTCTGCTCCGCGTTATTTGTTGAAGCGCGGACGCGATCTGCGGAAGGATCAAAGTTATTTTCTCTTCTCGCTGCGGCAGGATCAGCTCGCGCGCGCGATTTTTCCGCTCGGCGAAAAGACCAAGAGCGACACGCGCGAAGTGGCGCGGCATTGCAATCTCAAGACCGCTGACAAAGAAGAGAGCATGGAAATCTGCTTCGTGCCGGACAACAATTACGGCGGCTTTCTCCAGTCGGCCAATCTCGTGCAAAAAACGTGCGGCGACATCGTGGATTTGCACGGCCACGTTCTCGGCCAGCACGACGGCATTGCGTTCTACACCATCGGCCAGCGCAAAGGTCTTGGCATCACGACGAGCAAGCCGGTTTATGTCGTGGAGCTGGATGCGGAAAATAATCGCGTCGTCGTGGGCGACGATTCCGCGCTCGACCGCGATGAATTCATTGCCGACCGCTGCAACTGGCATCCGTTCGACAAATTGACCGAACCCATCGAAGTCGCGGCGAAGATTCGTTACAACCATCCCGGCACGGCTGCGACAATTTCTCCGCTGGAAAATAATCGCGTGAAAGTAAAATTGCACACGCCGCAACGCGCCATCACGCCCGGCCAGGCGGCGGTTTTTTATCAGGATGATCTGGTTGTCGGCGGCGGATGGATCATGCGCTGATTTTCAGCCACGGATGGAACACGGAACAAACACGGACAGGGAATTCATCCGCAGATTGCACAGATTTCGCAGAAAAATATTTATGCAGTTTCATCTGCGTCAATCCGCGAAATCTGCGGATGCTTTTATCTGTATTTGATCCGTGGCTGAAGTTTTCCGGCTGGCTGGAAGAAAAAAAGAGAGGCCGGACACTACTCCGGCCTCCCAATGAGAACTAAACGCTGCCCTAAATTACTGTTTGTCGGACGCGGTGCCGCAGACATACACCTCACAACACACACGGAACACTGCATTTCTGCATCAACGACGCCTCCAAGATAACAGGAACCGCGTTCCCAACCAGTCACCAGTTCTGGTTACAGCAAAACCATCGAAAATAAGGGGAAAATGAATAAATTCTATAAACGCGCAGAGGAACAAGTTGTCTTCAATAACGAGCTTTACGCATCTGAAACTTTTGCGGATGCTTCTGCGACATGTATTTCTGCCGGATTATCAAATTTGCTTGGAAACGATCAATTAAGCCATTTGATACTGTGGCTAAAGTGTTGCTGGTTCCAGTTAGCATTGTCGGAATTTTCGTCATTCTTCATTTCCTTACTGAAGAAAAAGGGAATTATTTGATTTGGTTATCCATAGCATTGCCGGGCGTGGCGTTTCTATTTTATTTTTTATGGAACCTTATCAATGTTCATCACCAAGTGCATGGGAAGTGGGCACATAAATTTGCATTCGTTTTAATCTTATTGGTTTTGATGCTTTTAACTTTGTTTATCGAGGCGATTATCAAGATAAAAAAATTAGAAAAACCAACAATTTCAGAAACCAATTCTAAAATTTCGGCACCAAATTCGACGAATACACCGCTCGCTTCACCAACATATTTTGTTTTTACAAACCTTGAAGAATATCCAAACCAATCTCGCACGCACTCTTTTCTAATATCAGCGACGAGCAATGATTGGGAGCCGACGGTATATTTGGAAAATGGCCAAAGGGCGGTAGTGAATACACCATCAGAAATCGAGACAAACGGATCATGGTCAACTAATCGAAAAAAGGGAGATTCAGGTGCTGGTGGTTATGGCAACAGCATGGCTGGATTGAATTTCGCAAATCAGTATGCGCCTGAAGGATCTCTTTTGATGAAAATTGGAGATGGCACTTCGACAAATTGGACAACTTCAGGTGAAACTCAAATAGTTGATACACCTGGGCTAATTTCCTTTATGCCCAATGACAACATGAATTTGGATAATGAAGGTAAAGCCAGAGCATTTGAGGATAATGCAGGCAGCATCATGGTCATAATTACAGTTTCAAAGGCTTCTCCGAAATAGTGGCAGTTTACGGAGATTACCTTCTCAAAAATTTCGCCACCGCTTCCGTCCGCGTGCGCACCTGCAATTTTTCGTAGATGCGGCGGATATAAGTATGCACGGTCTCGTAGCTGATGCCGAGCTTCTCGGCGATCTCCTTATACATCAGTCCCTGGCTCAACAGGTCGAGCACCTGCTGTTCGCGTTCGGAAAGGTTTTCCGTGGGCTGCGCCGTGGCCGCCGTGTGCTGGAGGGATTGCACGACTTTGCGCGCGATGTGCATGGTCATCGGCGAGCCACCGCGATGCACTTCGGTGATGGCTTCGAGCAATTCCTTGGTGGTCGTGCGCTTGAGCATATAGCCGTTCGCACCCGCCGTCAGCGCGCTGAAAATATTTTCCGTGTCTTCATAAACGGTGAGCATGATGATCTGGACTGCTGGCAGAAGTTTTTTCAACTGCTTGACGCACTCGACGCCGTTCATGCCAGGCAGGTTGATGTCCATGAGCACGACGTCGGGCTTCACCTCGGGCAAATCCTTCACGGCGTCCTCGGCGTTGGGATATTGGCTGACGCAACTGAAGCCGTCGGCGCGGTTCAGCACGCGCGCGAGGGTCGTGCGCAACTGCTCGTTGTCTTCGACGATGGAAACGGTGATGGGCATAAGTTAAATCAACCACGGATTGACACAGATAAACACGGATTAAATTTTTTGCAGTTTGTTTTTTGCCTTATCTGTGTTCATCCGTGTTTATCCGTGGTTAAAATAATTGGAATCGTCAGGCGGACAATCGTGCCGCCGTTCGCCCCGGACGCAATTGAAAATTCGCCGCGAATATCTTCCATGCGTTTTTTCATGTTGCGAAGGCCGTTGCGCATTTGCGCGGCTTTCGAATCAATGTCGCCGGGGCCGTGTCCATTGTCCTCGATTTCCAAAATAAAATTTTCCGGTAACAGGCGCAATCGAATCCACGCCTCGGATGCTTGCGCGTGTTTGACGACGTTGTTGACGGATTCCTTGAACGCGAGAAAAACATTGTGGCGGACTTCCGGCGGAATGTCGGTCGCGGGCAGATGCGCCGGCACGTCGGCGCGATAGCGAATGCCGGCGAGCGCGAGATATTCCTGCGCGTATTTGCAGACGTAATTGGCGAGGCCTTCGAGCGTGTCGTTGGAGGGATTGACGGCCCAGACGATTTCATCGAGCGAGCGCGTCGTCTCGCGCGCGGTGTGGGAAATCTGCTGCGCGTGCAATTCGATTTCGCCAGGCAGGTTTTTGTCCGCCTCGGCCATTTCGCCCAGCAACGCGACTTGCGTGAGGTTCGCGCCGAGTTGGTCGTGCAGGTCGCGCGCGATGCGGGCGCGTTCGCGCTCCAGCTCTTCGTGCTGTTTGTGCAATTGCAATGCGCGCTTCAATTTTTGCGTGGAGATATAACGCACGACGCCGACAACGATTCCTATCAGGCATAAAATTCCAGCGGCGCGAAACCAATTCGTCTGCCAGAATTGCGGCTGCACGGTGATGTCCAGCACGCCGCCGGTTTCGTTCGGCACGCCGTCTTCGTTGAAGGCGACGACGTGGAATTGATAATGGCCGGGCGACAGATTGCTGTAATTGGCGACGCGTTCGGCGCGTGCATCCGTCCATGTGTTGTCGCGGCCTTCGAGCCGGTATTTGAAACGCACGGCGTCCGGCGCGGAAAAGTTCAGGGCGGTGTAATCAATCTCCAACTGCTCGCGGCCCGGTGGAACGACGACGGCTTGCGACCATGTCGAACTCAAGGCGTTGGTTTTTTGCTCGTGACCGTCAACTTTCACGGATTCGATCATGACGACTGGCGGCTGCAAATTGGGTTTGAGTTCCGCTGGGTTCACCGACACGAGACCTTTGGTCGTGGGAAACCACAACGTGCCGTCGTGCGCGCGAATCGCGGCGGGCTGCGAACCGGCGGTGCATTCGCGCGTCGGCAGTCCGTCGGTTTCGGTGAAAGTCCGGCAGGAAATGGAATTTGTGGTTTCGTCGGCAAAATCGTTCAGCGATTTTTTTTGAATCCGCATCAGTCCCATGTTGGAACCGATCCACAAATAACCTGCGTCGTCTTCGATAAGATAACTGATGCTGTCGCTGGCCAAGCCGTTCTCGGTTGAATAGCGAGTCCATTTTCCGTTTTGGAATCGCGCCAGCCCGTGGCCGGCGGTGCCGACCCATAAAACACCGTTCTTGTCCGCGTAGAGGCAGGAAATATTATCGCCGGGCAAACCGTTATCCTGCGCGTGATAGGAAATAAATTTTCCGTCCTTGAAAAAGTTCAGGCCGTGGTTCTCGGTGCCGACCCAAAGATTTCCTTCCGCATCTTCCGCGATGGCGCGGACGACATTTTCCGAAAGGCCGTCGCGCGCCGTGAACATTTTCCAGTTTTGGCCGTCCCAGCGTGCGAGACCGTTTTGCGTGCCCGCCCATAATTGTCCGCCACGCGTTTCAAACAGCGCGAAAATCTGTTGGCCAAGAATTTCCGCGCCTGGTGCGGGAATAAAATGATTGGTCTGAAATTGAAAAAGTCCTTCGTCGAGCGTTCCGACCCATACTTGCTGGCGGTGATCCACAAGAACAGACCACGCGCTTTGATTCCGGCTCACGCCAAAATCCTGCGCGGAATTGGTTAGCCAGTAGGAGACGCCATGCGCATTGAAAGCCGTCCACAAACCACCGTGGTCATCTTCTGAAACCGATTGCGCGGCCAGCATTTGAAGTTCCGTCGGCGTGCTGAAAATTTTTCTTTTGATCTGGTTCAAGCCGTCGCCGTCAGTTCCCACCCAAAGATTTCCCCCGCGGTCCAGACACAGCGAAAGCACAAAGTCGGACGATAATCCCTGCGCCTTGGAAATCTGCCGGTATTTTCCATCCGGCTCATACCAAAAAACGCCTTTGCCCAACGTGCCGACTATCAGGTTGCCGTCATCATCCTCGCAAGCCGAGGTGATTTTTACATTTCCCCACGGACTGGTTCCCAAATTTTTTATAAGCCGACCGCCTGCCATTTTTTCAACCGTCCCGTTTAGAAGCTTCCAGTAACCACCCGTCCTCGATGGAATTATCGCCCAGCCTTCGAGCAGCAACAGTTCAGTTGAAATGGCACCCGCATAAAAATTCATTTTGCCATCGTGATAATTGAAAAGTCCCTCGGCCGTGTGAAACCAGACGCCCGATGAATTTTCAGCGGCGTAAATGATTTTCCCGCCGCCATTTTGTGTTCCGAAATTTCGGATTACGCCATTGGTTATCATGGCAAAACCGGCCGACTCCGTCCCGACCCAGAGATTGGTGTGGCTGTCTTCAAACAAATAAACAATCCGGTCGCCACCCAGTCCCGGCGTGTTGTTTTCGTCGAAGATGGCGAAACGGTTTCCGTCGAAACGCACCAAACCGTGAAGCGTTCCCAACCAGAGATAACCGTCCTTCGTTTGAATCGCGGAAATAACTTCGCCATCTGGCAAGCCTTCTTTATTGCTCCAGGAATGTATGATGAACGGCGAGCCGGACGAATCCGCCGCGCCTCCCATCATCGGGACGGCGACGAAAAAAACGCAGAGCCAAAGCCAAGCGAATGCGAGCATCCAGCGATTCTTCAACATAGTTTAATTGTTCAACCTGTCCCGACCGAATGTAAAGAGGTTTGAAAAAAAACGAAGCCATAATACGAGGAAAAATTATTTTTGAAAAATCGCTTGCCACGTCCGCATGGTTGGCTACGTTGGCGTTGCCCAATGAGAACTGGGCGCTCGGCGGGTGTGGCGATAAAAATCGTGTGTAATCGTCGCACCCGCCACTTCTTTTACGCGTCCGTTTTGAAATTCAACTTGCGCCGCTTTCTCTGATTGTTAAAGTCATTTCGCAATTTCATCCGCCGGTTGCGGCGGTTTTTCCGTTTTTAGCCAAACACAATTACAATTATCAATTCGTGAAAATTTTTAGCGGCACGGCAAACGAACCCCTGGCGCGCGCCATCTGCAAATCCATCGGCGTCGAACTCGGCAAATGCACCATCAAACCATTTCCTGATGGCGAGACGTTCATTAAAATCGAGGAGAACGTGCGCGGCGAGGAAGTGTTTGTCGTCCAGCCCACGTCGCCGCCGACGAACCACCATCTGATGGAATTGTTCATCATGATGGATGCGTTGCGGCGGGCGAGCGCGGCGCGCATCACGGCGGTGCTGCCGTTTTACGGTTATGCACGGCAGGATAGAAAAGATCAACCGCGCGTTCCGATCACGGCGAAACTTGTGGCGAATCTTTTGGTGGCATCGGGCGCAAATAGAATTCTTGCGATGGATTTGCACGCGCAGCAGATTCAGGGTTTCTTCGACATTCCTGTGGATCATCTTTATGCCGCGCCG
>DATAUQ010000012.1:0-13823 GCA_036268155.1 Verrucomicrobiia bacterium
CTCGTGCAAGGCAAAGTCACGAAGCTCGCGAGCTTCGGCGCGTTTGTCGGATTGCAGCATGAAATTGACGGCCTCGTCCACATCTCGCAAATCAGCGAGGAACGCGTGGAAAAAATCAAGAACGTGCTCAAAGTTGACCAGGACGTTTCCGCGCGCGTGGTGAAAATTGACAAGAACGAACGCCGCATCGGTCTGTCCATCAAGGCCGCCAGCTACAGCGACGAGCAATTGAAGGAAGAACAGAAAATCCTCGACTCGCTCAAGCCTGGCGAAGACCTCGTGGCATTGCAGCACGCCTTTGATGCTGCTGATGAAATGGTAAAAGCGGACTAATCATTTCGTGGAAAATCAAATTACGCGAACCGGCGGATTGCCAACAGTCCGCCGGGGGTTTTGTTTTGCGAAACTGCTTTGCCGGATATTTTTGCGTTGATGAAAAATCTTGGGCATGAAGCCACGCGCGATCTGCTGTTGTTAAGCGCTGTTGCCGGCAGCGCGGATGCCGCCGGTTTCATGGGCGGACATGTGTTCACTTCCAACATGACCGGCAATCTCATCCTGCTCGGCATAGCTTGCAGCCAGGGTCAATGGCAGGACGTGGGCAAGACACTTTACGTGCTGGCATTATTTGTCATCGGCGCAATTTTAGGCAGCCGCACGGCGCGACGTTTTCCCGATGCGGCCTGGCAAAAATTGTTGAAGCATCTGCTGATGGTTGAAGCCTTTTTGTTGTTGATGTTTGCGGTTTATTGGGCTTTCATTTCGGAAGCTGCCCGCACCGCGCAATTTCTCTGGCTGGTTTTGCCGCTCGCGCTGGCGATGGGCTTGCAATCCGCCGCCATGAACCGCCTGACCATCGCGGGCGTGACGAATACGGCCATGACGGGAACGTTGACCAATTTTGCCGTCGGCCTCGAAAGCGTTTGGTTTCATGGTTTCGGCGGTGAAAAAGAAATTCGCCGGCGGATAAAAAAGCAACTGGTTGTGATTTTGCTCTATTGTGCTGCCGCAGCGGCCGAAGGTTTTTTGATTTTTTACGCCGGTTGGGCGATGGGCTTCTTGCCGGCGTTTTTCGCGTTTCTGGCCGTGGCCGCCCACCTGAAAGATTGAACTGCGCCTACTTTACCAACGACCTGTGCCGGTAATGCAGAATCTTGAACTCCGGCGTGTCACGAAGTTCCTCGGCCAGAACAAATTTGTTTTCAAACGGCGGGAAAAAAGCGTCGCCATTTTCAATCTCGCGTTTCACCAGCGTCAGATATAAATCCGAGCAGCGCGGCAACGCCTGCTCATAAATCTGCGAACCGCCGCAGATGAAAATGTCGTTCGGAAATTCCGCCGCGTCCAATTTGTCCAGCGATTTGAAGATCAGAATCTCCGTCTCTTTTATTTCGCCAAGTTTTGTGAAATGGAATTGATAGGCGCGCTTGAGAAATTTCCCGCCGCGCCACTCGTGATATTGCCCGAAAATTTCTGGATGTTTCTTGATGAGACTTTGCGGATGCCGCGTCAATACAAGGTTCTTCCGGTTCGGCAGCGGCTGGCCGAGGCTTTCAAAGGTCTTGCGCCCCATCACGACGACGTTGCCCATCGTCATTTTTTTGAACCACTTGAAATCCTCCGGCAGATGCCACGGGATTTTGTTCCCCGCGCCGATCATGCGGTTCAGCGACATCGCGGCGATGGCTTTGAAGTGTTTCATTTGTGAGCACGCTTCTTCTGCTTCGCATCCCGAATCCAACCATCAATCAATTTTGGCACTTCTCCGGCTGGAATTCCTTTGCCTCGCTTGATTTGATTTAAGCTTCGTTGAATTGATTCAGCTAAAAGCAATTCATCCAATTCGCGTAGAATTTCTTGAAACGAAGCGTTGGCTCGCATTCGCTTCACGGCTTTCAAAACAAAATCTCGGTTGGTCATGGCCTATTTTTGGCGCAACAAGCGCGGTTCATCTTCCCCTTCAACTTTAATCATAACTCCGACGTCACTAATTTTTAAGCATGTAACTTTTACTATCTGGCCATTTACCTTGAAAGCAGATGTGTCGTTTTCGGCAAAAGTTATATTATTGATAATTGCCAGACGATTGCTTTTAGGGCCAGATATGCCCTGCAAAACCAGCGGAACAATAGATGTAGCCGAGTGGGTCAAGTCAAGTTGAGGCCAATGTCCTGATTTCATTTCTTCAGCTAACGATTTTCCGTTCAGAATTTCATCCGAAGAAAGTTTTAATGCCAAATTATTCATTTCAACTCGGCCAACGATGTCGCCAGTATCAGCGAGCAAATTGAGCCAAGAATATGATTCAATCAAATTTGTAGAACATCCGGTTCCAGTTTGAAGGGCTTTAGCCATGTTGCGCCACGCGCCTTGATGACCATTGATAGCTGCCAGATATGTCCACTTTAATCCTTCTGTTGGTTTAGCTGAAATAGATTGGTCTTTGGGAATGCCAAATCGTCCGAATAGAAGCAGATTTCCGGCTTCGTATTCTCCTTCAATTGATTTTTGTTTGGCGGCAGCTTCATACCAATTAAGCGCATCAGACGATTGGTTGTGTAATAAATATGCGTCGGCCAATTTTACTTGAGCGACGACATCGCCTTGTTCCGCTTGAACTTTGATTGTTCCTAAATCGTCAAAACCTTGAGACAAAGTGCCTCGCAAGTTTGGATTTTGTGCCGATGCTGCAATCGCAATTAACAGAGATAGGCCAATTGAGAAATTTGTTTTCATATTTGATATTTCACACCGCAATCGGCGCTTTGATGCCCGGATGCGGGTCGTAATTCACCAGTTCAAAATCCTCGAACTTGAAGTCGCCGATATTTTTCACCGCCGGGTTTAATTTCATCTGCGGCAGCGGACGCGGCTCGCGCGACAGTTGCAATTTCGCCTGCTCCACGTGGTTTGCGTAAAGATGCAGGTCGCCGAACGTGTGGACGAATTCGCCTGGCTTCAATCCGCAAACCTGCGCCACCATCAACGTGAGCAGCGCGTAGCTGGCGATGTTGAACGGCACGCCCAGAAAAATATCCGCGCTGCGCTGATACATCTGGCAGCTTAATTCACCGTCGCTCACGTAAAATTGAAACAGCGCGTGGCACGGCGGCAACGCCATCGTCCCCAGCTCGCCCGGATTCCACGCGCTGACGATGTGCCGCCGGCTGTCGGGATTTTTTTTGATCTGCGCGATCACGTCGTCAATCTGGTTGAGCGCGCGGCCGTCGGCGGTGCGCCAGTCCGTCCATTGCGCGCCATAGACGCGGCCCAGATTTCCGTCCGCGTCCGCCCATTCGTCCCAGATCGTCACGCCGTGATCGTTGAGCCATTTGACGTTCGTGTCGCCGCGCAAAAACCAGAGCAGCTCGTAAATGATGGATTTCGTATGGACTTTTTTCGTGGTGAGCAGCGGAAACGAATCGCGCAACGGACAGCGGATTTGCGCGCCGAAAACGGAAAACGTGCCCGTGCCGGTGCGGTCGGCCTTGAACTTTCCGTGATTGAGGACGTGCCGGAGCAAATCGAGGTATTGAATCATCGCGGGAAAAATTTAACCATGAAACGCGCGCGGGAAAAAGAAATTTAGCCTCAAAGAAACGCTTGTTACGGCCCGCGCTCCGACAACTAATCTAAATAACCATTTGGATTTTTTTTGTGCCACGCCCAAGCCGTCGCGACGATGTCTTCGAGTTTTGGAAACTTCGGTTTCCAGCCGAGTTCACGAATGGCTTTTTCGGCGGAGGCGACGAGTTTGGGCGGATCGCCGGGACGACGCGGCTTTTCAACCGTTGGAATCTTTTTGCCGGTGATTTTTTCGCACATTGAAACCACTTCGCGCACGGAATAGCCGTCGCCATTTCCCAAATTGTAAAATCCGCTCTTGCCCGGCTGCAATCCGAGGATGTGCGCCTGCGCCAAATCTTTGATGTGAATGTAATCGCGGATGCAGGTGCCGTCGGGCGTAGGATAATCTGTGCCAAAAATCTCGCACTGCGGCTTCTGGCCGAGCGCGACGAACAGCACGTTCGGGATCAGATGCGTCTCGATGCGATGATGCTCGCCGAATTTTTCGCTTGCACCGGCGGCATTGAAATAGCGGAATGCGATGAATTCCAGTCCATAAATTTTTTGATACCACTGAAGAACTTTCTCGAACATCAATTTTGATTCGCCGTAAGGATTGATGGGACGTTGCGGCAAATCCTCCGTCATCGGAATTTTGTCCGGCGGACCGTAAGTCGCGCAGGTGGAGCTGAAGACGAATTTTTTCACGCCGCATTCCACGGCGGCGTCGGCGAGCTTGAGCGCGTTGACGGTGTTATTGTGAAAATACTTGGCCGGATTTGTCATGGATTCGCCAACGAGCGCGCTCGCGGCGAAGTGCATGATGGCGTCGGGCTTGGCGAATTTGACGGCGTTCAAAATGTCGCCTTCGACTTCCGGTTTTCCAAAAATGAATTTCGCGTGCGCGTCCACCGCCGAGCGATGGCCTTCCGTAAGATTGTCATAAACCGTGACCTGATGTCCGGCGTCGAGCAGCTCTTCTGTGCAGACCGAACCGATGTAGCCCGCGCCGCCGGTGACAAAGACGTTCATGCCGTGAATGTAAAAAAATTGCGCGGACTTTCAAAGTTGAAACTGCGGGTGCGCCTGGAGTTTTTCCAACGACCCGTTGCTCAACGGCGCGATGCGATAAACATTTTCAATCAGAGGTTCAGCGCGGTGCGAATGTTTTGCGCGTTCCAGCCAGCGTGCGTCGAGCGGTTCGGAAATCAAACTCAAATTGTTGGCGGCAATCGTCGTTTCTTCTTTTTCACCGGTCGCGTGGCCGACGCCGACAAAAAATCCCGCGAGCAGCAGCGTCACGCGCAGAATCGTGCTGCGCGAATACGTCGGCAGCGCGCATGGCCGTTGCGGGTCGAGCTGTTGGAATAAGTTTTTGAAGAGCGGCAGCGTCCACATCGCGGGATTCTTTGCGGGCGAATAGGCGTCAAACAGAATCGCGTGCGGCGCGGGAACGAGTTTTGGGTTTTGAGTTTTGAGTTTTGAATTGGAAAGAAAAGTCGGGAAATCGCCGAGGTAAAATTCCCAGTTCACCGATTGTTTGCCGTCTTGAAAATTCGCCTTATGCGCGCGTAAAAATTCTTGCAGATGATTTTCGTAGCCGCCGAAATAGCCGAGTGCGTCGGCATTTTTCAGCGCAAATTCAAGCGGCTCAAGCGTGTGGTCAAAACTCACGAGGCGAATCTGGCAGGCGATATCTTTTGTCGCGCGCAAAACGGTCAGCGCATTGGCCGCCGCGCCGAGTCCGACATCCCAAATGACAAATTCGCCGGCATGATTTTGCAGCCGCTCGCGCAGCCGGAGCTGATTGACGTAAAGCGCTTCCGCCTCCGCCACCGGACCCACGACCGGATGAAAAGTCTCGGCATCCGCAAGCGAGCGCACGGAACAAATGCCGTTGTTCAGGCGGACGAGCTGATAGCTGGCGGTTGAAATCACGGGAATCTAAATTGTCACCGAAGTGGACGCACGGTTTCGAGCTGCGTGATGAGCCAGCCGTCCGCCGTTTTCTGGAAAGAGATTTTCAATTCGTGGACGATGGCGTCGCGTTCGCCGGAAATCGCCGCTTCCACCGTGACATCCGCAACGGCCGATTTTTTGTCCGGCGCGAGCGTGACGTTCGCGTCGGGAAATTTCACGGACAACGACTTGAACCGTTCGCGGGTGCCGAGCGCGGCCTGCGTGATCTCCGCGCGGCTGGCGAATGTCACTTGTTCGTAGCCGGGAACGGTGATGTTGATCTCAACGTTCGTCGAAAAAAATCCAGAGACGCTTTCGCCGCCGGCGATGCGCGAAAAATTTCCCTGACCGCTGGTGAACGAAACATCCGCCGCCAGTTTTTGCAGGCGGTGCCGGATGACTTTTTCCGGCGCGGGAAAAAAGATTGTCCACAGCCAGACGCCGGGCGCGATCAACGCCGCGCAAAAAATCAGCCGCCAAAATATTTTCATAGTAAAACTTTTCCCATGATGCGTTCGCGCTCAACGCGGCCGTGGACATGGTCGCGCTCCGGCATTTCACGATTGTCGCCGACGACAAAATATTCGTCCGCGCCGATTTTTTCCGGCGGCGACGTCCAATTGCACGGATTTTTTTCGTAGGGTTCGGCGAGCGGCACGCCGTTGATGAAAATGGTTCCGTGGACGAACTCGATGGTTTCGCCCGGCAAGCCGACGATGCGTTTCATCAGCATGACGTGCGGGCCAGCGTAGCGGATGTTGACGACATCGCCGCGTCGCGGTCCGTGCGTGAGATAGGCGAGGCGGTTGAGAAAATTGATGGAACGATCGTGATAAGTCGGCTCCATGCTGATGCCGCTCACGCGCAACGGCAGAAAAATAAATTTGAAAACGACAAAGCACACTGCCACCAAAATCAAAATGCGGATCAACGTGACGCGCGGATTGCGGCCGAAGGTGATGATGCACAGCCAGCCTGGGCGCGGCGGTGAAGTCGTTTCAATTTGCGCTGACACGTGAAAGACATTCAACGCTTTCCCGGATTTCCGCAACTCAGATTTGCGCCATCGCCTTGTCGAGCGCGGCGTAAAGCTGGTTCATCGTGGCTTCCGTCTCGTCGCCCATGTTAGACAAGCGGAACGTCGTGCCTTTGATTTTTCCGTAGCCGCCGTCAATCAAGAAGCCTTGATCTTTCACGAGCTTTTGCAATTTTGCCACGTCAACAGTCCTGCCGCCGGGACGCGCGCCGTTGCTGACGCAGGTAAGCGTGACGGATTCAAAACCTTTTTCGGGAAACAAATTGAAACCGTGTTTCGCTGCCCAGTCACGCGTGAGCTGGTTGGTTTTTTTGTGGCGCGCAAAACGGGCGTCCAAACCTTCAGCAAAGAAATCGTCGAGCTTGGAACTCAATGCGTAAATATGGCCGATGCTCGGCGTGCTCGGCGTCATGCTTTGCTCGGCGTTTTTCTGGAACTCAACGAAGTCAAAATAGTAACCGCGATCTTTCGCCGTCGCAGCTTTCGCGAGCGCGGCGGGCGACGCGGCGAACACCGCAAGTCCGGGCGGAAGCGCAAAAGCTTTTTGCGTTCCGGCGAGCAACACGTCAATTCCAAGTTCGTCGAACTTGATCGGCAGCGCGGTAAGAGAACTGACGGCGTCCACGATGAACATGACGTCGGGATATTTTTTCTTGAGCGCGGCGATTTCCGCGAGCGGCGACATGACGCCGGTAGAAGTTTCGTTGTGGATCAGCGTGAGCGCGTCGAATTCTCCCGTCGCGAGTTTCTTGTCAATCGCCTCCGCGCGAATCGGCGAACCCCATTCGACTTGCAACGCCTCGGCCTGTTTGCCACATTTTTTGGACACGTCGAACCATTTGTCCGAGAACGCGCCGCACATGCAGTTCAAAACTTTTTTCTGGACGAGATTGCGGATCGCTCCTTCCATCACGCCCCACGCGCTGGACGTGGAAAGATAAACGAGTTGCTTCGTGTAAAACAGTTGCTGGAGTTGCGGCTGGATTTTCGCGTAAAGGTCTTTGAAACCTTGTCCGCGATGGCCGATCATCAGCGAGCAAAACGCCTTGAAGGTTTTTTCGCTGACTTCGACCGGTCCCGGAATGTGCAATTTGACGTGTGGCATAAAATTAAAAAACCATTCGTGAAACTTTTCACAAGCAGTTTGCAAACGCAAGCGCGTTTTCAATTTTTTTTGACTGGCCTTGCCTCGATTTGGTGGACAGGAGACATGTGATTGTGTGAACTAGGGACAGCACACATGAAAACCGATCAAGCCTCCACCAAATACAGACGTTACGACGCAGTTTTTAAGCATTCAGCCGTGGAGCATTGGATGTTCAGCGGCAAGTCCACCCGGATCATCGCCGGGGAGTTGGGCATCGCCAACATCGAAGCTCGCCGCTGCCCTGCAACTGATATGGAAATTATTTATTTTGCCGAAGTTTTTGGCATGGAAGCAGGCGCTTTTCGCACAAAATCATCCGGGTAGTTTGAGCTATTTACCAATCAGGTGTCTGGTTTCATCCATGAGCGGATGCTCGAAAGGCACTGGCGTAGGCATCAAGCGTGGATGCCTACGCCAGTGCCTTCGAGCAATTTACTGAAAATCGGGCAGCATAAAGAAGTTGCGGTTGAGTTCATTGAACGGGCATCCGAAATTGAATACGCATGGCTGTCGGACTTGGCCGAGCCTGTCCGCAAGATTTTGGAATCTGGCAAGCGCCTTGCGCAAGAACACGTCGGCTGGGAATTCCTCCACGCACGCACAGGCGATGATTAAAAACACAGCTTGCCCGTTTCGATTTTATCTGCTTGCTAAATCTAGCTGAAGAACGTGCTGAATTTTTTTGCGCGAATCGTTCGTTACCTGCGCCTGCTCCGCATAGTCCGGCCACTTCGATACGGCGGCACGAACTTCCTCGACGATGGTTTCGGCGCGACCGCGCTTCATCATCGCGCTTTTCGCACAGGCGCGAAAATCTGCCAGCGTGAATCCGTCTCGCTTGCCGTTCATCGTCATCTGATGTGTCGCCGTCCAGTCGCCCGTCGGATTGTAGCTGTAAGTCACGTCAAAAGCCGGAGTGAGCGACCAATGCCCCGCTTTGTTCATCAAAAACGCGATGTTCTTAACGTGATCATCCTGATTCCGGGCAATGATGTTGAAGGTCATCCGGCGGAATTGTTCTTCCACCGCTGCCATCGGCAGATTCAATTGGCGGATGGTCAGCAGTGCTTGCTCGTATGAGTATGCGCCCGCTGAGTTGAAATCAAAGTGCGCCAGCGCACACAGCGATTGCATGTGCAGCTTCTCGCCACCCGCCAGCCGGTCAAAACGCCGCGTCATGAAATGCCGACGCCCGCCTTCTTCCAACAAACGGCACTCACTCATATCCACACCCGCCGTCTTCGCCATCAGGAAATACGCATATTCAATCGCGCCGTAGCCTTTCGGATCTTCGAGTTCCTTGTCCTTATTGCCGGTCACGCCGTCAAATTTCAACAGCCAGTAATCGAATCCTTTCCCGGCCTCGACTTGTCCTGAACGCACTTCGTTCGTTTCACGATTCCAAGCAATGATGGCTTTCGCCCGCGCACCACCAGCGGACGTGCCTACGCGCAAAATGTCGCTCAACGCATTTTTCCGGCTTTCGCTGGCAAACGTGGCTTTCAAACTTCGTCGGTGGGTTAAAACTTCCGAGGCCAGTTTGACCAGCGCATCAATCTTAATTTTCTTTGCGCGCTGCGGCTTCGGCCCGATGGATGGGGCGAATTCCAACGCACCCATGCCGCGCGTGCCGGTGTAGCAAAGGCGCTCTACGGCGTTGAAACTTTCCGGTGTCCGTCCCTGCGTTGCCAGCCACGCATCAATCAACGCGTTACCGAAACGATCCGGCAACGAGTCCGCCAGCAGACCGGGCAGACCATGAAACGTCCGTTGCGGTAATGCCGGAAAAGCATAAACCCGGTCGCTCAATGGCATGGTGATCGGTGAAATCTCAATGCCGCTTCGGGCAAACGCCGGATCATACTGGAACGCCGCAGTGCCGCCGCCATCTTCCAGTGAAACCGCCCCGATGGTGCGTCCCCAAAGTTGGACTTCGGCCACCGTCATTGCTCATTCCCCCATTGCCATTTTTTGCCGGAAGCTTTGGCGGGCTTGGCGGTGGAAGCGCGCTGACGTTTCTTGCCGGCCAGTTTCAATTGCGCCACTGGGCTGGGCACGGGTTCCGGGATGAGCCAATCAAACCGCTCCATCAAGCCGAGCACACGGCACACGCGAATGAAGCCGGACAACTGGGTCGCCACCGCGCCCGCCTCCAAGCGCTGCACTGTGCTTTTCGCCACCCCAGCCTCTCTGGCCAGTTGGACTTGGGTAAGGTTCCGTTCCAAACGAATCCGGGTCAACCGTTCACCCAGTTCGGCCAGAATTGCCTTGTCGGTCACTTGTTTTGTTATTTTCATAACGCACCACATATGATGCGTAAAACAACAAATGTCAATTAAAACATCACTAAAGATGCTTAATTAAACTCCAATCGCCGTGACCAACGCAGGCTTTTGCTCAGCTTGCATTGGACACGGACACGAAATTGATTCCGTCTTTCATCGTCGGCAAGCGCGATTCTTACCATGCGAAAGCCTTCATGGATGATTTGGCAGGCCGTCTTTCGCGCCGTGTCCAGTTGAACTGCAAACGCGTCCAAACATCTTTGGCTTGCGAATACTCTTACATTCATTCGTGCGATGCGGGCTTTTGCAGAACTGGCTTTTTGCGCGGGCATAATAGCAGATAATAAACGGTCGGGGTGGCGACGAGCGACAGCAGCACAGAGATGCACAGCGCGCCAATGACGGCGACTGCCAATGGCCGGAGCATTTCTGCCCCGGAGCCGATGCCCCAAGCCAGTGGCAACATTCCCAGCGCCGCCGCCGCCGAAGTCATCAGCACCGGACGCAGACGGCGATGGCCGGAACGCACCAATGCTTCCACCAGTTCCACGCCGTCCGCTTCCAGTTGCTGCACGAAGTCGAGCATGAGAATTCCGTTTTTGGCGACGATGCCGACGCCGATGATCGCGCCCAAAAAGGAAACTATGTTCAGCGTGATTCCTGTGACCCACAACGCGGCGACGGTTCCGAACATCGCGAGGATTGCGCCGAAGACAATCGCAATCGGTTCATTGAACGAACGGAATTCAACCAAAAGCACGGTGAACACGAGTAAAATGGCCGCGAGCAAAACCATCAGCAAATTGTGAAACGATTCCTGTTGCTGCTGGTAAAGGCCGCCGTATTCAATCGTGCCGGGCGGTATCCATTTTTCCTGGCTCAATTTATCCTGAATCTCCTTCATCGCGCTGCCGAGATCGCGGCCTTCGAGTCGGGCGGATACGATTATGTCCTGCCGCAAATCGTCGCGCACCAATTCAACTTCACTTGGCTCTTCGTTCACGTCGGCGACTTGTGCGAGCCGCACGACCGTGCCGCTGGCCGCGCGCAACGGCAATTCACGCAACGCGGAAATTTGATTCACACTTTTTGGTTCCGCGAGCACGCGGATGTTGACGATGCGGTCGCCTTCCAAAACATACGACGCAGTTTGCCCGAGCAACGCAGTGTTCACGGCCTCGGCGATGTCCTGGACGCTCAAACTAAATCGTGCCGCATCCGCAGGGCGCACGCGCAGGTTGATGGACGGGCCGGTTTCAGTCAGGCCGTCGAATGTGTCCACGACGCCGGGAATTTTTTTGATTTCATCTTCGACACGCGGCGCGGCCTGTTTCAGCCATTTCAAATCAGGCGAGAACAATTTGATTTCAATCGGGTCGGGCGTCATCTGCAAATCGCCGATCACATCGGTGAGTATGCCGGGAAAATCCCAGCGGAAGGCGGGAAATTGTTCATTGTAAGTGTGGCGCAATTCCGCGATGACCTCGTCGGTCGAATGCTTGCGGTCGCGCTTCAGCTTCACTGCGAAATCGCCGCGATTCGCCTCGGTGATGAACATCCCCATTTCCGCGCCCAGCCGACGCGAATAGCCTTCCACGTCCGGGTTGGCGGACAAAATCTTTTCCGCCGCGTCAAGCTGGCGCGAAGTTTCCGTCAGGCTCGTGCCGGGCGGCGCCCAGTAATCAATCACAAAACCGCCCTCGTCGAACGCGGGCAGAAAATCAGAATCCAATTGTCTGTAAATAAACACCGACGAAACCAGCACTGCGCCGCACGCCAGCAGCGTCAGCCAGCGGAATCGCAACGCCATGTGCAGCGCGCGTTCGTAGATGCGGATGACGCGCGACAACAGAAATCCGCCGTCAAGATTTTTTGGCGCGTGGCCGTGTTCTAGTTTTTCTCGGTCACGAATGAACCACGCCGCCAGCGACGGCGTGAGTGTGAGCGCCAAGACCAACGACGTTAGCAGCGACACAACCATCGTCAACGCCAGCGCGCGAAAAAAAACGCCTGTGATGCCGGATAAAAATGCCAGCGGAATGAACACCACCACCGGCGTCAGCGTCGAGCCGATGAGCGGCGTCAAAATTTCGCCGATGGCTTCTTGAATCCCCGCGAGTCGTGGGCGACCGGCGGCGATTTTCACGCACATTGCCTCGACAACGATGATTGCGTTGTCAATCAAGAGTCCGATAGACGCCGCGATGCCGCCGAGTGTCATCATGTTGAAACTCATGCCAACCAGCTTCATCGCGATCAGCGTGATCAAAACGGTGATCGGAATCGTGACGATGGCCGTCCATACGCTGCCCCAGTTTTTCAGGAAGAAATAAAGGATCAGCACCGACAGGATCAGACCGAAGAGAATCGCGTCCCAAACGCTGCCCACGGAATCGCGCACGAAGAGCGACTGGTCGTAGAAAAATCCGAGGTGCATGTCCGGCGGCAATTCCTGCTGGAGTTTTTGCAATTGAATTTTCAGCGCGTTGGCGATGTCGAGCGTGCTGCCGTCCGCCTGGCTTTGGATGTTCAACAACACGGCATCGCGGCCTTGCGCGGTCACGGATTGAAAGACCGGCTCCGGTCCGCGCTCGACGCGTGCCACGTCCTTGACCTGCACCGGATGGCTGCCGTGAACCGCGATCACCAGATTTTCAATGTCCGCCGCCGAATGAACCCGCCCATCCACCGTCGTCAGATACAGATGATAATTTTCCTCCATCATGCCAGCGGGCGCGAAAAGATTATTTTTCGTAAGCGCGTCGCTCACGTCCGACAAACCAAGACCATTGGCCTGCAATTTCAGCGGGTCAACGACAACGTGAAATTCCGGTGCGCGTCCGCCGGTGATTTCCACGCGCGCCACGCCGGGAATCTGGAGGAAGCGCGGCTTCAATTCATAATTCGCCGTCTCCCAAAGCGATGTGATGTCGCGGTTGGAACTCGTCAAACTGATGCCGATGATGGGAAACGCCGAGAAGGTCACGCGCTCGATTTCTGTTTCCACGGTCGCCGGAAGTTCGCTGCGGATTTGCGAGATGCGTCCCAGCACATACAATTCCGATTGCGACATATCCACGTTCCAGTTGAAAAAAACGTTGATCTGCGCCGAGCCGCGCTTGGTGGACGATTGCACCGTGACCGCGCCGGGAATGTCCTTCAGCGCTTCCTCGATCGGGCGCGTGACCGTCGCCATCATTTCGTCGGCGGGCGTGATACCGTTGTTCGCGATGATGACGACGCGCGGAAAATTCGTCTGCGGAAACACCGACGACGGCATCCGCAGCGCGCAAAAAATTCCCGCAAGGCACAACGCCGCCGCGATGAACGTGATGGACAACGCGTGCCTCGTGGCGAACCGGCCCAAAGGCGAAATGGCATCGGGCTTCATTTGGCGGCGGCTGAATTGGTGGACAAATTTTCGTCGCCCGAAGAATTTTGAACGTGGATTTTTGTTTTTTCCGGTAAGCCATAAGCGCCGACCGTCACGACAACGTCGCCGTCTTTAAGTTCCGGCGCTTCAACTTCAACTAATCCATTTTCGCGCAAGCCGGTTTGCACAGACATTTGCGTTGCCTCGCCGTTTTTGACCAACGCGATAACGCTTTTTCCATTTTCGTCAGTCACCACGCTCTCGACCGGCGCAGCGAGACAATTCGTGTGAACCGCCGTCACGATGCGCAGCGAGACAAATTGTCCGGGCCGCAAGCCGCTGTCCTTCGGCAACAACGCGCGCACCAGAACGGTGTCGTTGTCCTTGTTCACATTCGGGCTGACAAATAACAATTCCGCAGTCACCGGCGGCTTGGACAACACTTCGAGCGGCTCA
>DATAUQ010000013.1:0-12166 GCA_036268155.1 Verrucomicrobiia bacterium
GCCCATCGCCGTCGCCGTCAATTCACTCGGACCGAAACTCGCGTGGCTAACATTTTTTATAAAGATCGGTGCGATCGCCGGATTGTCGTCCGTCATCCTCGTGATGATGCTCGCGCAGGCGCGGATTTTTTACACGATGTCCAAGGACGGATTGCTCCCGCCGGTTTTTGGCACCGTCCATCCGAAATTTCGCACGCCGTGGCTCGCGCAAATCGTCACCGGCGTCGTCGCCATGCTCATCGCCGGACTTTTTCCCATCGGACTGCTCGGCGAACTTGTTTCCATCGGGACGCTGCTCGCGTTCGCGATTGTCTGCGCCGGAATTTTTGTCCTCCGTTTCACCGATCCGCAAATCCCGCGTCCGTTCCGCGTGCCGGCGTTCTGGCTCATCGCGCCGCTCGGCGTCGGCTTCTGCATTTTTCTGATGTCCGGTTTGCCCGCCGACACCTGGGCGCGGCTCATCGTCTGGATGGCCATCGGCATCGCGATTTATTTTCTCTACAGCCGCCGCCATTCCAAAGTCCAGCAACGCGCGGCGCAAACTGATGGGCAATGAGCGCAACCATTCTGGACAAACTGGGAAAAGTAAATAACGTCGAAAGCGCCAATTGAATTAAATTGCGCGGTGTAGTCTAATAAATATGTAAGCGGCTATATGTGTATGCAAAATATGACAACCTACGAAGCATGGAGTTTGATTATACAGGCGGTTACTGGTGTAGCCATCGTTGCCACGTTTGCTATTTACTACCACCAACTCAGAGCCATGCGCCACGCATCGGCGGCACAAAACATCCTTGCAGTGGTCAATGTCCTACAAGGGCAAGATGTCCGAGATGCTCGGCGAGTGGTTCGCAAGACTTTGGTTGGCCGACCATTCGCCTCATGGACGGCTGACGAGGAGCGAGCGGCTGCGCTAGTTTGCTCTACTTATGACATTGCGGCGATTTTGATTCGTCAAGGACTTGTGACACCTGCTCCTTTTGTCGAGGATTGGGGATCGTCCATCAAGCATTGTCACGAAGTTTTGAGAGATTATATCGCAGAAATGCGAAAGCCTGAAAACTCTGGCCCTGAATATTGGAACGACTTTGATTGGATATATGCGGAAGTTCTTAAAAGATATGGCAATCGAACGGCCTAACAAGGCGCCGGATTCGAAAACAATTCGCATAGTCTAAATCAACTTTTTTACTCTCACAAAATTCATTTGACAGCCTTCCGCCGGTTACCTACCGTTCGGTAAGTTTTTATGGCTCAAGCCACGAACAATTCCGAGACGCGGCGGCAGATCTTGCGGGCGGCGCTGAAACATTTCGCCAACGGCGGCTACGCGGCCACGTCCGTCCAGCAGATCGTTGGCGCCGCGAAAGTCTCCAAGCCCGCGTTGTATTATCATTTCCGCGACAAGGCCGCGCTGTTCGAGGCGCTGGTCAACGAGGCGCACGACGGGCGTTTCCGCGTGGTGCAGGAAGCCGTCGCGCGCGAGAAGGATCTGCCCGGCCAGTTGCGCGAGGCGCTGGTCGCGCTGTTCGATTATTTCCAAAAAAACCGCGAGCTGACGCGCATCGCGTTTTCCACGGCGTATGCCGCGCCGGGCGAAATCCCGCCGGGTTTGCATCACCTCAACAAATGCAAACGCAACCTGGATTTCATCCACGCACTTATTAAACGCGCACAAGTCGCAGGTGAACTGGACAATCGCTTTGACAGTTGGGAACTGGCCTACGGTTTTTATGGCCAGACGAATTTTTACATCACGGCGCACTTGCTCATGCCGGGTTTTCGTGCGAATCGTAAAGCTGCGGAGCGCGTGGTGGAGTTGTTCCTGGTCGGCGCGGGCGCAAAGAAAAAGGGAGGTTCAAAAAAATCATGAAAAGGAAAATTTTTATCGCGATTGGGATTGTCGTCGTAATTTTCATCGCGCTGGCCGGAATCAAGTTTTTGCAGATCCATTCGATGATCGCATTCGGCAAAACATTTGTGCCGCCGCCGGACGCGGTTTCTTCCGCCGTCGCGCACGAGGAAAAATGGCAGGACACGCTCACCGCCGTCGGCTCGATTGACCCGCAGAACGGCGTGACGCTCGCGTCGGAGGTCGCGGGCACGGTCGCGGAAATCGCGGTCGCGGACGGCACGGTGGTGGCGAAGGGCGATTTGCTGCTGCGGCTGGACACGTCGTCCGAGGAGGCGCAATTGCGCTCCGCCGAGACGCAAACAGAATTGTCACGACTTAATGCTGAACGGACGCGGAGTTTACGCGCGGGCAACACGGTTTCGCAGTCCGAACTTGACACGGCCGAAGCGACATTGAAACAGGACGCGGCCAACGCCGATGTGATCCGCGCGGCCATCGAAAAAAAGACCATCCGCGCGCCGTTCGCCGGGCGGTTGGGCATCTGGCAGGTGAACGTCGGCGCAACGCTGGATGCGCGCCGCGCGCTCGTCTCGCTGCAATCGCTCACGCCGGTGTATGCGGATTTTTCGATGCCGCAGCAAAATTTGTCGCAACTCAAAACGGGTCAGGCGGTGCAAGTCACCTGCGACGCTTACCCCGGCCAGAAATTTGACGGCGTGCTGACGGCCATCAATCCTGATCTGGACGCGGCGACGCGCAGCGTGCCGTTGCGTGCGACGTTTGAGAACACGAACCAACTGTTGCGTCCTGGAATGTTCGTTCGCGTCGCCGTGGTTTTGCCGCAGGCCGGAGCGGTGCTGGCGATTCCGGCGACGGCGGTTTTAAGCGCGCCGTTTGGCGATTCAGTTTATGTCATCGAACAGTCAACCAACTCCGCCGGCGGACTGGTCGTGCGGCAGCAATTTGTCCGCACCGGACAATCGCACGGTGATTCTGTGAGCGTGCTGACGGGATTGAAGGCCGGCGACAAAGTGGTGAGCGCGGGACTTTTCAAATTGCGCAACGGCGCGCCGGTGACGATCAACAACGACATCGTGCCGCCGACAGTGAAAAATCCGCCGGACAGTTGATTTTAATTTCAGGGAGCCAATGAAATCCTTCACTGATTTATTTATCCGGCGGCCTGTTCTGGCCATCGTGGTCAATCTCGTGATTTTGATCGCGGGATTTTCCGCCATGCGCTCGCTGACCGTCCGGCAATATCCGCGCAGCGAAAACGCTACGGTCACGATCACGACGGTGTATGTCGGCGCGAGCGCGGACTTGGTTCGCGGATTTGTGACGCAGCCGCTCGAACGCGCCATCGCCGCCGCAGACGGCATTGATTATTTGCAATCGAGCAGCGCGCTCGGCCTTTCAACGATCACCGCGCGGTTGAAATTGAATTACGACGCGAACAAGGCGCTTTCCGAAATCAATTCAAAGGTCAATCAAGTCCGCAACGATTTGCCGCCCGAAGCTGAAGTGCCGGTCATCAACATCGAGTCTGCCGATTCGCAATTCGCGTCGGCGTATTTGAGTTTTTCGTCGGACATTCTTGAGCCGAACCAGATCACGGATTATCTCGTGCGCATCGTGCAGCCGCGTCTGACCGCGCTTGAAGGCGTGCAGCGCGCGGACATTCTCGGCGGACGCACTTTCGCCATGCGCATCTGGCTGAAACCCGACCGGCTCGCGGCGTTCAACATCAGTCCGAATCAAATCCGCGAGGCGCTGGCGAAAAATAATTTTCTTGCCGCCGTCGGCCACACCAAGGGCGCGCTTATCCAGGTCAATCTCACGGCGAACACGGATTTGCGCTCGGTCGGAGAATTTCAAAATCTCGTCATCCGGCAATCCGGCAGCACGCTCGTGCGCTTGAGCGACGTGGCGGACGTTTCGCTCGGTGCTGAAGATTACGACACGGAAGTGCGCTTTAGCGGCGAACACGCGGTCTTCATGGGCATCTGGGCTTTGCCGAACGCGAACTCGCTTGACGTCATCAAACGCGTGCGCAAGGAAATGGCCTCCATCCAAAAAGATTTGCCGAGTGGTTTGCAGGGACGCATCGCCTATGACGCGACGAAATACATCAACGATGCGATTCATGAAGTTTTGAAAACGCTGACCGTCACTCTGCTCATCGTTTCAATTGTCATTTATTTATTTCTCGGCTCGTTTCGTTCCGTGCTGATTCCACTGCTGGCAATTCCCATTTCGCTCATCGGCGCGGTTTTCCTGATGCAAGTTTTGGGCTTCACGCTGAATTTGCTCACGCTGCTGGCGATTGTCCTCGCCGTCGGCCTCGTCGTGGACGACGCGATTGTGATCGTCGAAAATGTCGAGCGCCACATCCGCGAAGGGCTGACGCCGGTGAACGCCGCGCTGCTCGGCGCGCGCGAACTCGTCGGCCCAATCATCGCGATGACCATCACGCTCGCGGCGGTTTATGCGCCCATCGCATTTCAAGGCGGATTGACCGGCTCGCTGTTCCATGAGTTTGCGCTGACGCTCGCCGGCGCGGTTTTCATTTCAGGAATCGTCGCGCTGACGTTGTCGCCGTGGTTGTCGTCGCGACTGCTTGATGCCGGGCGTGAACACAAGGGGTTTACCGGCAAGGTCAATCACGCTTTCGACCGCGCGAAAAATTTCTACGCGCGCGTGCTGGACATGACACTTGGCGCGCGTCCGGCGGTTTATGTCATCTGGATCGCGTTGAGTTTGCTCGCGTTTGTTTTGTATTCCATGTCGCCCGGCGAACTCGCGCCGGCGGAAGATCAAGGCGTGATTTTCGGAATCGTGGAAGCCAGCGCGGACGCGACGATTGACCAGACCTCGTTTTACGCCGACGCCGTCGGCAAAATGTTCAAGTCCATTCCCGAAACGGACCAGTCATTTCAACTCACACAGCCCAACAGCGGCTTCGGCGGCATGGTGCTCAAGCCGTGGGGCGAGCGCAAACGCACCGCAGCGCAGATTGTTCCCGAGGCGCAGGCGATGGTGAACAAAGTTCCGGGCATCCGTTTGTTCATGGTCACGCCCTCGCCGATTCCCGGCGGCGATAATTTTCCCGTGAATTTTGTTTTGTCCTCGACCGCCGAGCCGGAGCAGATTTTGCAATTCGCGACCCAGTTGCAGCAAATGGCCGCGACGAACGGGATGTTCGCCTTCCCGCCGGTCATTGACACCAAGATTGACCAGCCGGAAATGGAACTCGTCATTGACCGCGACAAAGTCGCCGCGCTCGGACTCGACATGCAAACTGTCGGCTCGGACCTGGCCGCGCTCGTCGGCGGAAATTATGTGAACCGCTTCAGCCTCGCTGGGCGCAGTTACAAAGTGATTCCGCAATTGAAGCGCATTGCCCGCCTGAATCCCGATCAACTGGAAAACAATTATGTGCAAGGCCCGAACGGAAAATTGATTCCCGTCAGCACCTTCGCGCATCTGGAAAAACACACCACGCCACGCGCTCTCAATCGTTTTCAGCAGCTTAATTCCGTCATGATCAGCGGCGTCGCCATCCGCCCGCTGGATGAGGCGTTGAAATTTTTGGAGACGCAGGCGGCGAAAATTCTGCCGGAAGGTTACAAGATTGATTACACCGGCGAATCGCGCCAGTTGAGGACGGAAGGAAACAAATTCCTGCCGGCGTTCACGCTGGCGATCATCATGATTTTTCTCGTGCTGGCCGCGCAGTTCAACAGCTTTCGCGACCCGTTCATCATCATCTTTGGCTCGATGCCGCTGGCGATGTTTGGCGCGCTCATTTTTTGCTTCCTGAAAATGCCAAACCCGAACCTGCCGTTTTTCACGAACGGCTGGACGACGACGTTGAACATTTATTCGCAGGTCGGTCTTGTCACATTGATCGGCCTCGTGACCAAAAACGGAATTTTAATCGTCCAATTCGCCAACGAACTTCAACGGCAAGGCCGCACAAAACCGCAAGCCGTGCGCGAAGCCGCGCTGTTGCGGTTGCGCCCGATTTTGATGACCAGCGTCGCCACCGTCGCTGGAAATTTCCCGCTCATCCTCGTCACCGGCGCGGGCGCGGCGGCGCGCAACTCCATCGGCATCGTGCTCGTCGCTGGCATGACCATCGGCACGTTTTTCACGCTGCTGGTGATTCCGAGCATTTACATTTTGATCGCGAAGGATCACCACGACGAAAAAGCGCGGCACGTTGAAACAATTTAATTTTCGTATGAGTGAGAATCCAAATCAACCAGCGACAGAGTCGCCGCAAAATCTACCGCCTCAACCGAACCCGCCGCCAGCCGCGCCGCAACCAGCGCCGGGGAAAAAAAACAACGGCGAGACGCTGCGAAAATTAAATTCGCCGCTGTTCATCTGGCCGGCGGCAATCGTGCTGGCAATCCTTTTGTATTTGGGACTGGCGTTGCTTGTTGACACGCTGACGCACGAGTCTACCGACGACGCGTTCATCGCCGGACACATTGTTTCAATCGCGCCAAGAATTGCGGGACAAGTTTCCGCCGTTCACATTTTGGACAATCAGCTTGTCCGCTCGAACGATTTGCTGATTGAAATTGATCCGTCAGATTACGCGACTACGCTTGAACAAAAACAGGCTGCGGGAAACTCGGCGAATTCCAATTTCAAAGCCGCAGTCGCCGGCTACAATTTAATGGGGGTAAAAATCGCGACAGCGAAAGCGACAGCGAAAGAATCCGAAGCTGACGCCGCCGCCGCCGCCGCCACCGCCACCAACGCGGAATCAAATTTCAAACGCGCGCAGGATTTAGTGAAACAAAACACGATTTCCGCGCAGGAATTTGACCAGTTCAAAACGGCGGCGGACACGGCTGAGGCGGATTTCAATTCCGCCAAGCAAAAAGCCGACGCCGACGAATCCAAAGTGGACGAAGCCAACGCGCAACTCGAAGCGGCGAAAGCAGAAGCTGACGCGGTTTTTTCGCAGCTCAACCAGTCGAAAACAGAAGTGGATTCCGCAAATCTGAACCTGTCTTACACAAAAATTTTCGCGCCATGCGACGGACGCGTGACGCGCAAGCAGGTTGAAGTCGGCGATTATTTGCAGACCGGCCAGCAAATCATGTCTATTGTGCCGACAGACGTTTGGGTCGTTGCGAATTTCAAGGAATCGCAGTTGAGAAAAATTAAGCCCGGCCAGCACGTGCTCGTGGAGATTGACGCGCTGGGCGGCAGGAAATTCCGCGCGCACGTTGACAGCGTGCAAGCAGGCAGCGGTGCGGCGTTCAGCCTGTTGCCGCCGGAAAATGCGACGGGCAATTTCGTGAAGGTCGTCCAGCGCGTGCCCGTGAAAATTCTTTTCGACGAGCCGCTGCCGGCCGACCACACGATTGGTCCCGGACTTTCCGTGACGCCGAGCGTTCAAGTCAGTTCATTTAATTTCCCCGATTGGGCGATTGCGCTGATCGCAATTATTCTGGCCGTTGTTTCGGCGTTTGGTTTCCGAAAGTTTCTGAATAGGAAAAAGGAGTCGTAAAATATTTTTATGGCTGACGCGCCGCAACAGATTTGGCAGCCGCGCCACAATCCGTGGCTCATCACGCTCACCGTGATGATGGCGGTGTTCATGGAAGTGCTCGACACGTCCATCGCCAACATCGCGTTGCCGCACATCGCGGGCAGCCTCTCGGCGACGCCGGAGGAGGCGACGTGGGTGCTGACGAGTTATCTCGTTGCGAATGCCATCGTGCTGCCGATGACTGGCTGGCTGGGAAATTATTTCGGCCGCAAACGCGTGTTACTTACCTGCATCATGTTGTTCACCTTCGCGTCGGTGTTGTGCGGACTGGCATGGAGCCTGCCGACGCTGATTCTGGCGCGGATTTTCCAGGGCATCGGCGGCGGCGCGATGGTGCCGATCGCGCAGTCTATCATGCTCGAAAGTTTTCCGCCGCAAAAACGCGGCGTGGCGATGGCGGCGTTCGCTCAGGGCGTGGTCGTGGCACCGATTCTTGGCCCGGTGATCGGCGGCTGGATCACGGATAGCTATTCATGGCGCTGGATTTTTTACATCAACGTGCCGGTGGGAATTTTTGCGGTGTTGATGGCGAAGTGGGTCGTCGAGGATCCGCCGTATATCAAACGCAACCTCAAGGCGACGATTGATTACATCGGCTTCGGTTTGCTGGCGGTGTGGCTCGCGACGATGCAGATTGTTTTGGACAAGGGCCAGGAAGCCGACTGGTTTGGCGCGGAATGGGTGCGTTGGTTCACGGTGACTTCTGTCGCGGCATTTTTTACTTTCATCTGGTGGGAATTTCAAAGCGATCATCCGCTGGTGGATTTGCGCGTTTTCAAGAACCGGAATTTCACCATCGGTTTGATTTTGATGACGTCACTGGCCGCCATTCTTTACGGCACGACGGCGCAACTGCCGCTGTTTTTGCAAACGCTGATGGGCTATCCGGCTTTGCAAGCGGGTTACGCCATGTATCCGCGCGGCGTGGCGGCGTTCTTCACCACCTTTGTGGTCGGGCGGCTGGTCGGGAAAATCCGAATGCGCTGGATGCTGGTTTTTGGTTTCTCGATGCTTGCCTGGTCATCGTTCATCTTGAGCGACATCAACCTGCAAGTCAGCATGGGCAGCGTCGTCTGGCCGACCATTTTGAACGGAGTGGCCATCAGTTTTATTTTTGTGCCGCTGACGACAGTGACGATGAGCCAGCTCGGCCAGGCGCAAATTGGAAATGCCAGCGGACTTTACAATCTCATGCGCAATCTCGGCGGCAGCATCGGTATCGCGTTCGTGACGACGATGCTCGCGCGCGGCGCGCAGACGCATCAAGCGTTGATGGTGGGAAATTTGTCGGCTTCCAATCCGGCGTTCGCGCAACAACTCGCCGTCGCCAAAAGCGTGTTCGGCCATCAGACCGATCCGACGACCGCGACGATGCAGGCTTACAACGCCGTGTATTCGCTGCTCGACCAGCAGGCGCATCTGTGGGCGTTCGTGGATAATTTTTATCTGTTCGGCCTGCTCGCGCTCGCGGGCATCCCGCTGGTTTTCCTGTTCAAGCGAATTACAACCGTCAAGAAACCGACGGCGGCCGGGCATTAAATTTTCTGGAGAATTGAAATTAAATCACTCATGTCGATTTCAATTTTTCGGTGGATTCAGCGGCAGTTGTTTTGCCGGGTTTTTGCTTCTCATTCGCAAGACCATTCCGATCACAATCAATATGCTGTATCCGGCAATCAGAAATAAACCGGTCCGGCGCAGGACAAGATGGTGCGTCAGTTCAATTGGTATCATCAAAACGCCCGCCAAAATTGCCCGGCACAATTTCAAATGACTTCCGGTTTGCGAAAATTGTCCCGCCGAAACAATTCGCCATTGCTCCCACGCCAGCCAGAGCCAGACAATCCCGGCAAACGAACACGCATACCAGAGCAGGTTGAAGATTCTGAAAGTATGAACTCCCGCTGAAAAAACCGGCATTTGGAGCGCCGGCAGATTTTCCACCAGCCAGCCGTGCTTGTGCGTAAATGAATCAAACAAAAGATGGCTCCAGATTCCGACCAGCAACGAGACGAGCACGGTCAACGGGGAGCCGATTGGTTTTTGACAGAACGGCAGAAGATTTTTCCGGTGACGTTCCGGCAACATTTCGACAACCGGGACACGAAGCCCATAAAAAAATCCCAGCATGACCACCCCGACCGGCAGGCAAAATTCGAGACTGCCCTTCAAGCTGTGAGAAAAATCCTCAACGCTTAATGTTCCAAAACAATAGCCGACATCAGGGCAAAGACTGCCGACGACCAGCGCGGGAAAACTAAAAAATCGCGGACAGAAACGCCTGAAAGGCAATACCGCCGCCGGATGGGCCAAAGTGAACGGCATAGGAACCTTTCTATTTTCTCGAACCCAAACATCGCCCCGAAACACAAATGAAAATGGCGGGAGTGGCGGGGCTCGAACCCGACACAAATCTAATAAAAACGCGGGCAAATTCGTTGCGCCATTACAAATAGCCTCACAGATAATTGCCGAACTTCAAGAAGTTTCATCGGCATGGTCTTCTTTGACTGACCCATTAAAAGCCGCTGTTCTCGCAATCGTGCGAACAGCGCGCGCAAATGGAGTCAGCCATGAGCGAGATTGAAAAGCCATTCTCTCTTGACCAGCTCAAGGTCATCACCGGCACGGACAGCGCCATGGCGGAGCGCGGCGTAGCCGCGCCCGCCTCGGCGCTTCCTTGTCTATCTAGTAACACCTGCACCAAGCAGGATAAATTAAACGTCCTTTCCGGCTCCCACAAGCGAACCGCTTTCATGGTCGCATTTGAGATTCAAGCTCTCGTCAATGAATTCGGACTTGGACGCATCGGCTTTTTCACCCTGACGTTCAAAGATCACGTCACGGATTTGAAGGAAGCACAAAAGCGGTTCCGTTCCCTCCGCGCTCATGTCATCGTGAAGCGTTACCGACGCGCCATCGGCGTTTGGGAACGGCAGATTTCAGGCCGCATTCATTTTCATCTCGTTGTGGTGTTGGACAAAGACATCCGGTCAGGTGCGGATTTTGAAGCTTTCAAACGCAAAAATTACCGCTCGGCCAATTCAGCGTTGCGCGCGGAGTGGGCATTCTGGTTGAAAACTTGCCCGAAATATCGTTTTGGTCGTCATGAATTGATGCCGGTCAAATCCAATGCAGAAGGAATCTCACGTTATGTCGGCAAATATATTTCCAAGCATGTCACGCAACGGCGGGCAGAAGACAAGGGCGCGCGCATTGTGCGTTTTATCGGCTTCAAGCCGGGGATGCGCAAGACTTGCGGGAAATTTTCATGGAACACGGACAACGGCTGGCTCTGGCGGCACAAGGTGGCCGCGTTCGCCGGTCGGTTCGGGATTACTGAACTTTCACAGATGAAGGAATTTTTCGGCGCGCGCTGGGCGTATCATCTGCAAGATCAAATTCTCGGTCAAAAATTGAGTGGGGTGGTGTTTCCATCGCTTTCGGCAGGGTTGCACAGTCAGAATCAAGAATTTCCGCTGGCGGTGGCGCGTGATCGCGCGCAACAAATTCAGGAACAAAATCCGTCTGCGCAGCAGACGCGACTTTTACAGGACAGAAAATATGATGATTCGCCGGTGTGGGCGGTGCCGGCATGGTTCAATATAAACAAGATCCGCAATGTCGGGCGGCAGGCTGAAAACATCTTGATTAAAAGCCTTGTTTTGCCGGGCATTTGAAAAGACGGCCGCGTTGAAGGCGTTCACAGCTATGAGAAATTGTTCCCGCATGGATAATTTTAGATCCATTCGTCCATCCCAGCCTTTATGTCCAGTGAAGGTGAACAATCCGCGTGGACGTTTTTTCATGCACGCACGGGAGACGGCGGCCAGTGCAATTGAAACTTTCAACCGTGACTTCATTTGCTGGATGTTCGGCCAAAGATTATCGAGGAACTCGCAATCATTTTCATCGAAGTAAAGGTCTTTGAATGTGTCGCGAATAAACGTGGGCGCGGAAGCCGCCGGTTTTAAAAGTTTATTCACGTCTTGCTCGGTCAGCAAAGTCGAGTTATTTTCAATCGTTGCCCGTGCGGTGTGGTAGCAAAAATTCAGAAAGTCATTGGCGTAAACCGGAACGCCAGTTTCTTTAATGGCATAACCAACGCAGCCACTTCCCGAAAAAGCATCGAGGGCTGAATTAAATTTGAGTTTGGAAAGATGAGTTAGGATAAAAGGAAGCAACCGTTGCTTGCTTCCCATATATTTCGTCTCCGGGAATTCATGAACGAAAGGCAACTCGGCTGAAATTTCCGAAATCATTTCAGAAATTTCGTATCAATAATTCTTTAACATGTCCACGCCGCCCGCCTCTACAATTGATAAAGCGGGGGGCGGTGACAACCACCTGCTCGAATCCTTTATAAAGCTCTTTAACTTTCGGATGATAAGAATTCGAGAGCAATAAATAACAACCCATTTTATCTAACTTGCGAAATGTTTGTGAAAGACGAATGTGATCTTCTTCTTCAAATTGATTTGGTGTGTATCTTTTGAAATCTGAAAATTCTGCAACTGGCAGATAGGGTGGGTCGAAATAAAAAAAATCATGTTTCTTCGCTTGTAAATTTACCACTTTAGAAAAATCACCGCACAAGAGCATTGTCTTTTTTAATGCGGCGCTGGCAGTTAGCAAAGTTTTCTCATCTATCTGTTGTGATTTTTGTAATGGAGCGACAATCCGAATGTAGATGCGCTTCCCCTTTAACAATGCAGGTTACTTTTTCGGCCATA
>DATAUQ010000014.1:0-2661 GCA_036268155.1 Verrucomicrobiia bacterium
CGATTTGGATTTGGTTTATGTCGGCAACGATAAAGACATTGTGATGTATGAAGGTGCGGCCAAGGAAATCACCGAAACTGATTTCAATGCCGCATTGAAATACGCGCAGGAAGTCATCCAGCCGATCATCGCCGCGCAAAAGGAACTGGTCGCGAAAGTCGGCAAGAAGAAACGCGAAATCACGCTCAACATTGTTCCTGACGAAATTCTTGCGGAAGCGAAAAAACTCGCCGGTGACCGTTTCGTTCCCGCGTTGCTCACGCCCGGCAAACTCGCCCGCGAAACCGCCTGCAAGGCGATTCAGGACGAAGTTGGCGTGAAGCTCGTCGAAAAATTCGGCGCTGACAAGGTCAACGACTTTGTCATCAAGGACGCTTTCTATTACATCCAAAAAGAAGCCGTTCGCAGCCTCATATTGAAAGATGGCAAACGTCTCGACGGTCGCACGTTTGATGTCGTTCGTCCTATTTCAAGCGAAGCGGGCATTTTGCCGCGCGCGCATGGGTCGGCGATTTTCTGCCGTGGTGAAACACAGGCCGTCACGCTCGTCACGCTCGGCACGGGCGACGATACGCAGGAATTTGATTCCTACACCGGTGGCCAGACCGAAAAGAAATTCATCCTGCACTACAACTTTCCGAATTTCTCCGTCGGCGAAACTGGAAGAATTTCCGGTCCCGGCCGTCGCGAAATTGGTCACGGCGCTCTCGCTGAACGCTCGATTGAGTGCATGTTGCCGAAGGATTATCCCTACGCCGTCCGCGTCACGAGCGAGATCATGGAATCGAACGGCTCGACCTCGATGGCGAGCGTCTGCGGCGGCACTTTGGCGTTGCTCGATGCCGGTGTTCCGTTGACCCGTCCGGTTGCCGGAATCAGCGTCGGGATTTGCGCCGAATACAGCGGCGAGAAAATTTCAAAGTATCAACTGCTCACCGATATCATCGGATGGGAAGATCATTACTGCGACATGGACTGCAAGATTGCAGGAACGGAAAAAGGCATCACCGGTTTCCAACTGGATTTGAAACTGAAAGGCATTCCGTTCGCGCTCATGGTTGAGACGGTTGAAAAAGCCCGCGTCGCGCGGATGCACATTCTCGCGGAAATGGCCAAGACGCTCGCCGTGCCGCGCACTGAATTGAGCAAATACGCGCCACGCATCGAAATCGTAAAAATCAATCCTGAAAAAATCGGCGCGCTCATCGGGCCGGGCGGCAAGAACATCAAACGACTCGTCGAAGAATCCGGCTGCGAGATCAACATCGAAGACGACGGCACGGTGAACATTTTCTCCGTTTCGCCCGAAGGCATGAAGATCGCCAAGGACGCCATCACCGGCATGACGGCGGAGGCCGAGATCGGCAAAATTTATCGCGGCAAAGTTGTCACGGTGAAGGAATTCGGCGCGTTCGTCGAATTTTTGCCGGGCAAGGACGGCTTGGTTCACATCAGCGAACTCGCCAATTTCCGCGTGAAGAACACCGAGGACATCGTGAAAGTCGGCGACGACATCACCGTCAAATGTCTCGGCGTGGACGAAAAAGGCCGCGTGCGTCTCTCGCGCAAAGCCGCGATGGAAGACCGCGATCAGGAAATGGCTCCGAAGCCGTAATTGAAATTTGAATTCATCAAGCGCGAATGGCGAAAGCTGTTCGCGTTTTTTTATTTGAAAGTTTTGCGGGCGATGGTATTGAACTGTATGAATGCCGCGAAAAATTCGCCAGTTGGTTTCGGATTTGGAGCGAACTGGCTTTGCGTTGACGCCCGGCGGCAAAGGCTCGCATTGCAAATTCCGGCATCCGAAGTTTGCCGGTGCGGTGATTTTAAGCGGCAGGGACGGCGATGACGCGCATCATTATCAGGAAAAACAGGTCCGCAACGCCATTCGCGAAGTGACAAGATGAAAACCGAAGACCGCTATCTGAAATTTGTTTCGTGGAGCGACGACGACAATTGTTACGTCGGCTATTGCCCTGATCTGTTTCCGTGGGGCGGCGTCTGCCACGGCGCGACGGAAGAAAAAACTTACGCTGAACTTTGCTCGCTCGTCCGGGAAGAAATCGAAGAGTTGCGGAATGCCGGAAAAGAAGTTCCCGTTCCCGCGACGCGCGCCATGCGCGAAGCCGTGCTTGCTTAAATTTTGAATTTCATCAAGCGCGAATGGCGAAAGCTGTTCGCGCTTTTATTTTTAACAGAACCGTTACAACAAGTTTGACTCAATCAAGCTGCGAAAGTAGATTCAGGCGAATGCTGGCTGCCGAATCAAAGGTGGCGAGGCCGGACTCAAACGGCCCGCCGAATGAAAACCCAAATTGTTCCTGGAAACAAATCACGGGACACGTTGAGCCGTTCCTGCAGGCGGTCAACCAGCGGCTGATCCGGCAGGCGCACGAATTTGATCCGCAGGTCGTCCCTTACGCGCAGCACGCGCTCAACGGCAGCGGCAAGCACCTGCGCCCCACGCTCGTCGCGCTCGCGGCGAATTCCATCGGAAAAATTTCCGACGCGCACGTCACAGCGGCGGTCATCATCGAAATGGTCCACCTCGCCACGCTCGTCCACGACGACGTGATGGACGAGGCGGAAATCCGTCGCGGCAAACTCACTCTCGCGGCGAATTGGGGAAATGAAATCGCAGTTTTGTTCGGCGACTGCCTT
>DATAUQ010000015.1:0-3169 GCA_036268155.1 Verrucomicrobiia bacterium
CGATTTGGATTTGGTTTATGTCGGCAACGATAAAGACATTGTGATGTATGAAGGTGCGGCCAAGGAAATCACCGAAACTGATTTCAATGCCGCATTGAAATACGCGCAGGAAGTCATCCAGCCGATCATCGCCGCGCAAAAAGAGTTGGTCGCGAAGGCTGGCAAAAAGAAACGCGAAATCACGCTCAACATTGTTCCTGACGAAATTCTTGCGGAAGCGAAAAAACTCGCCGGTGACCGTTTCGTTCCCGCGTTGCTCACACCCGGCAAACTCGCCCGCGAAACGGCCTGCAAGGCGATTCAGGACGAAGTCGGCGTGAAGCTCGTCGAAAAATTCGGCGCTGACAAGGTCAACGACTTTGTCATCAAGGACGCTTTCTATTACATCCAAAAAGAAGCCGTTCGCAGCCTCATATTGAAAGATGGCAAGCGTCTCGATGGCCGCACGTTTGATGTTGTTCGTCCGATTTCAAGCGAAGCTGGCATTTTGCCGCGCGCGCATGGGTCGGCGATTTTCTGCCGTGGCGAAACACAGGCTGTCACGCTCGTCACGCTCGGCACGGGCGACGATACGCAGGAATTTGATTCCTACACCGGTGGCCAGACCGAAAAGAAATTCATCCTGCACTACAACTTCCCGAATTTCTCCGTCGGCGAAACCGGAAGAATTTCCGGTCCCGGCCGTCGCGAAATCGGCCACGGCGCGCTCGCCGAACGCAGCATTGAATGTATGCTGCCGAAGGATTATCCCTACGCCGTCCGCGTCACTAGCGAAATCATGGAATCGAATGGCTCGACCTCGATGGCGTCCGTCTGCGGCGGCACGCTGGCGTTGCTTGATGCCGGTGTTCCGTTGACCCGTCCGGTTGCCGGAATCAGCGTCGGGATTTGCGCCGAATACAGCGGCGAGAAAATTTCAAAGTATCAACTGCTCACCGACATCATCGGATGGGAAGATCATTATTGCGACATGGATTGCAAAATTGCTGGAACGGAAAAAGGAATCACCGGCTTCCAACTGGATTTGAAACTGAAAGGAATTCCGTTCGCGCTGATGGTCGAGACGGTTGAAAAAGCCCGCGTCGCGCGGATGCACATCCTCGCCGAAATGGCCAAGACGCTCGCCGCGCCGCGCACGGAATTGAGCAAATATGCGCCGCGCATCGAGATTGTAAAAATCAATCCTGAAAAAATCGGCGCGCTCATCGGACCGGGCGGGAAAAATATCAAACGCCTCGTCGAAGAATCTGGTTGCGAGATCAACATCGAAGACGACGGCACAGTGAACATTTTCTCCGTTTCGCCCGAAGGCATGAAGATCGCGAAGGACGCCATCACCGGCATGACGGCGGAGGCCGAAATCGGAAAAATTTATCGCGGCAAAGTTGTCACGGTGAAAGAATTCGGCGCGTTCGTGGAATTTTTGCCCGGCAAGGACGGCTTGGTTCACATCAGCGAACTGGCAAATTTCCGCGTTAAGAACACCGAGGACATCGTGAAAGTCGGCGACGACATCACAGTCAAATGCCTCGGCGTGGACGAAAAAGGCCGCGTGCGTTTGTCGCGCAAAGCCGCGATGGAAGACCGCGATCAGGAAATGGCTCCGAAGCCGTAATCGTAAATTTAATTCATTAAGCGCGAACGACGAAAGCTGTTCGCGCTTTTTTTGTTTGAAAGTTTTGCGGGCGATGGTATTAAACTGTATGAATGCCGCGAAAAATTCGCCAGTTGGTTTCGGATTTGGAGCGAACTGGCTTCGCGTTGACGCCCGGCGGCAAAGGCTCGCACCGCAAATTCCGGCATCCGAAATTTGCCGGTGCGGTGATTTTAAGCGGCAGAGACGGTGATGACGCGCATCACTATCAGGAAAAACAAGTCCGCAACGCTATTCGCGAAGTGACAAGATGAAAACCGAAGACCGTTATCTGAAATTTGTTTCGTGGAGCGACGACGACAATTGTTACGTCGGCTATTGCCCTGATCTGTTTCCGTGGGGCGGCGTCTGCCACGGCGCGACGGAAGAAAAAACTTACGCTGAACTTTGCTCGCTTGTTCGGGAAGAAATCGAAGAATTGCGGAATGCCGGAAAAGAAATTCCCGTTCCCGCGACACGCGCCATGCGCGAAGCTGTGCTCGCCTAAATTTTTAATTCATCAAGCGCGAATGGCGAAAGCCGTTCGCGCTTTTTATTTTAGGAAATTTATTCTGGAGGCGGTGGCGTCATGTTGAATCCAAAACTGTAATGTATTTCCAAATAATCTTTTCCAACAATCAAACGCATCTTGTCTGGCCACTTTGGAAATGGTGAACATTCTCTGATTGCTTTTATACATATTGAAGCAGCAGGCGAATTGGTGTTACCAGAAACTGTTATGTCACTTACGTCTCCGTTCTGATGGAGATTAAATTTTGCTGTTATAATGGTGTCGTGAGGAGAAGATTTGGTGTCGGAATCAGAAAATTTTGCAGAAATGGCACTTGTGTATTTATCAAGATAAGCTCGGCATTTTGGAATCTTCACCAATTTCGCCATAGTTTCACGGCGCGACAACTCGTTGGTTGAATTTACTTGCTGTGCCAACCCATAAAAAGTCACAAAACAAATAGTGATTATTAAGACAGTTGAAAGAAGGCGCAGCAATTGGTTCATTTCGCTTTACCATATTTTTCATTATTCCGATTGTCTAGCCGAATTTCATTTAGCCAAAATGTTACAACAAGTTTGACTCAATCAAGCTGCGAAAGTAGATTCAGGCGAATGCTGGCTGCCGAATCAAAGGTGGCGAGGCCGGACTCAAACGGCCCGCCCAACGAAAACCCAAATTGTTCCTGGAAACAAATCACGGGACACGTTGAGCCGTTCCTGCAGGCGGTCAACCAGCGTTTGATCCGGCAGGCGCACGAATTTGATCCGCAGGTCGTCCCTTACGCGCAGCACGCGCTCAATGGCAGCGGCAAGCATCTGCGTCCGACGCTCGTCGCGCTCGCGGCCAATTCCATCGGCAAAATTTCCGACGCGCACGTCACGGCGGCGGTCATCATCGAAATGGTCCACCTCGCCACGCTCGTCCACGACGACGTGATGGACGAGGCGGAAATCCGTCGCGGCAAACTCACTCTCGCGGCGAATTGGGGAAATGAAATCGCAGTTTTGTTCGGCGACTGCCTT
>DATAUQ010000016.1:0-3461 GCA_036268155.1 Verrucomicrobiia bacterium
AACGCCAAAGTCACGCTCGGCGGACACGAAATCAAATTGCGTTCCGACGGCTCGTTCAGTTTTCGCTTCGCGTTGCCGGACGGAAAATATGATTTGCCCGCCGTGGCCATTTCCGCCGGCGGCGACGATGCGCGCGCGGCAGATTTGAAATTCAGCCGCCAGACGGAATATCTCGGCGATGTCGGCGCACATCCGCAAGACCCGTCGCTCAAAGCGCCGCTTCCCGAAAATTTGTAATTTATGGAAGCGCCCGAACGCGGAGCTTTGATGCTCGTCCGTTTCATCGCCGTCGCGCTCATCGGCTGGAGCGTCGTCGGATTCGCGCTGTATTGGCTTGTCAGCCAGCAAAAACACGCGCCGATGCAGATTCTTCCCTGCGCGCTGAAATCCATTCCCGCAGTGTTTGGAATTATTTTTTTGATCAAAGCCAAATCGCTCGCGCAATGGCTTTCGGACAAACTGGATTTATAATCTTTGGGCAATGCAAGGCTACTTCTCATTTGTTTTGCACGCGCACCTGCCGTTTGTGCGTCATCCCGAACACGAAAAATTTCTAGAAGAAAGCTGGCTCTCCGAAGCCATCACCGAAACTTACATCCCGTTGATTCAGATTTTGGAAAATTGGAAGCGCGACAAAATGGACGCCCGGCTGACGCTTTCGCTTTCGCCCACGCTTTGCTCAATGCTGCTCGATCCGCTGTTGCGCCGCCGTTATGACCGGCATTTGAACAGCCTGATCGAACTCGCGGAAAAAGAAATCCATCGCACGCATTGGGACCGCGCCTTCCGCGAACTGGCGTGGATGTATCATCACAAATTTTCGCTCGCGCGCGAAACGTGGCAATTTTATGGAGGCGACCTCATCGCCGCTTTCAAACAATTTCAGGACGAAGGCCGGATTGAAATCATCACGACTGCGGCGACGCACGCATTGTTGCCGCTGCTCGCAAATCATCCGCCGTCCATCCGCGCGCAAATTTTTACCGCTCGCGACCATTACCAAAAATGTTTTGGCCGCGAACCGTCGGGAATCTGGCTGCCCGAATGCGCCTACGTTTCCGGCGTTGAAACTTTTTTGCAGGAAGCGAACATCCGCTGGTTCATCCTCGACACGCACGGAATTTTGCACGCGAATCCGCGTCCGCGTTACGGAACTTTCGCGCCAATTTTTACGCCAAACGGAATTGCCGCCTTCGGGCGCGATTTCGATTCCTCGCGACAGGTCTGGAGCAAACACGAAGGTTATCCCGGCGACGCGCGTTACCGCGATTTTTACCGCGATGTCGGTTTCGATTTGGATTTCGATTACGTCAAACCATACTTGCCCTCGCCGGAAAATCGCGGGTTCACCGGAATCAAATACTACAAAATCACCGGCGCGGGCAAAAAACAGATTTACGACCGCAACGCGGCGTTGCAGGCCGCCGGCGAACACGCGCAACATTTTTTGGACGAACGCATTTCTCAAATCCAAAAACTCGCCGGACTTTTAGATCGTCCGCCGCTGATTGTCGCGCCTTACGATGCGGAATTGTTCGGCCATTGGTGGTATGAAGGCCCGGAATTTTTTGATTTCTTCGCGCGCAAACTTTTTTTCGATCAAAAAACGATCGAGATGATCACGCCCGGCGAATATCTCGCACGGCATCCGACGAATCAAATTTCAATTCCGAGCGCTTCGACATGGGGCGAGGAAGGTTATTTGCGCGCGTGGCTGAACGAAAAAAATGAATGGATTTATCCGCACCTGCAAATCGCGCAGGAACGGATGACCGGCCTGGCGAAAAAATTTTCAAAGAAGGTGACTCCATTGCAAAAACGCGCGCTCAAACAAGCCGCGCGCGAATTGCTGCTGGCGCAGGCGAGCGATTGGCCGTTCATTTTGCGCGCGGGCACGAGTCCCGACTACGCGCGCCGCCGCGTGAAAGACCATCTGCTCCACTTCATCGCACTGCATGACCAACTCACCGCGACGAGCGTGGATGAAAAATGGCTGCGCGAACTCGAATCGCGCGACAACATTTTTTCTGATGTGGATTGGAATTATTGGAAGTAATTTTTCGCTCTGCTTGTTGTGTAGATTTAAGATTGCCACGAACGCGCGAAAGTTTAGAGTGTCCAAGTTCAATGAAAAAAATTCCGGTCATTTTGATTTTGGCGTTGCTGGTATTTTTCCGCGCGTCGGCACAGGTGAGCGTGGATGTCTCGCTGGATCAAAATCAATTTTTGCCGGGGGAGCCGTTGCCGGTGGCGGTGCATATCACAAATCGTTCCGGCCAGCCGTTGCATCTGGGCGCGAACCCGAGCTGGCTGACGTTCAGCGTGGAAGCGGCGGACGGTTTTATCGTCGTGAAAAATGCGGACGCGCCCGTGCTGGGCGAATTTGATCTGGGTTCGTCGGAAGTCGCCACCAAACGCGTGAATTTGGCGCCGTATTTTATTTTGAACCATGCGGGACGTTACCGCGTGATCGCGACGGTTCACATCAAGCAATGGAATCTCGACGTGACAAGTCCGCCAAAAAAATTCGACGTGATCAGCGGCGTGGAATTGTGGTCGCAGAATTTCGGCGTTCCAGGTGCGACGAACCAGCCACCGGATGTCCGTAAATACACATTGCTGGAGGCGAATTATCTGGCTTCGGAATTGCGCTTGTATGCGCAGGTCACGGATGAATCGGAGTCGCGCGTGTTCAAGGTCGTTCGTATCGGACAACTCGTTTCGTTCAGCCAGCCGGAAGAGCAACTGGATCGTTATTCAAATCTCCATGTGCTGTGGCAAAGCGGCGCGTCGTCCTTTACCTACGCCGTGATCAATCCCGATGGCGACATCGAGCGGACGGAAACTTACGATTATGTCAAAACGCACCCGCGGTTGGGAACGAATGATGACGGCGACATCGTGGTCATCGGCGGCGTGCGTCGACTCAAGCCGGATGAAATTCCTGTTGTAAAATCTCCCGATGAAATGCCCGCGCCGGCAAAGCAATAATTTTTTCACTGCGTCAAATCATCAGCGGAAGCAGTTTGCGCTTCCATCATCCTGACAATTTGTGTCGCGCGCGACACGGCGGTTTCCTGCGTCTCACCGACGAATGATTTCAGGCGCAATCGCACCGCCGCAATCGGATCTCCATTGCGATCGCGCAACGCCAGCGTGACCGCGACCACGCCGGGACTTTTTCCAAAAGAAACCGCGCCTTTGGTGATGGCGCTTTTTTCCGCGTCTTCGCCCGGCAGTCCGATTTCCCTTTCGTCCTTGCTCGCGACGACGCGCGGCTCGCCTTTGGCATCGAGCGTGTAAATTCGCAGGCCCACAATTCGCGGCTGTTTTTCCATGATGCTGTTGACGAGCGCCTGCGCCGCCGGAATGAGCGGCGTGTAATCAATCGTTGTGTCGCCAAAATAACTCACCGCGTCGGACTTGGTCCAAAAACCGATTTTGCCGGTCGTGAAAGTGCT
>DATAUQ010000017.1:0-22582 GCA_036268155.1 Verrucomicrobiia bacterium
ACGGCGCGCTGGCGGCGACGGATCGCCGAATGCGCGCGGCGTGCGCCCAACTGGGCATTTCGCTTTTGCCCGCAAAACCTGAAGACGCAGTCGCCGGATAAATTTAAAAATCATGCCAGACGAAACTGAATCCAGCTCCAATGCATCGCACGCCAGCGGCGGCGCCTACACCGGCGGCGAAAAAATCAACACGATCAACGTCGCGGACGAAATCAAAAATTCGTTCCTCGACTATTCCATGTCCGTCATCATTTCGCGCGCGTTGCCCGACGTGCGCGACGGCTTGAAACCCTCGCAGCGGCGCATTCTTTACGCGATGCACGAGTTGTCGCTGTTCCCCGGACGCAAGCCTTACAAGTGCGCGAAGATCTGCGGCGACACGAGCGGTAATTACCATCCGCACGGCGAAGCGGTGATTTATCCGACGCTCGTCCACATGGCGCAGCCGTGGGCAATGCGCGAAAAGCTCGTGGACGGCAAGGGTAATTTCGGCTCCATCGAAAATGATCCGCCGGCGGCGATGCGTTATACCGAGGCGCGATTGACGCATCTCGGCGCGGCGTTGATGTCGGACATGGACCGCGACACGGTGGATTTCGTCCCGAACTACGACGAACGCATGACGGAGCCGACGGTTTTTCCGGCGGCGTTTCCGAACCTGCTCGTCAACGGCGGCACGGGCATCGCCGTCGGCATGGCGACGAACATGGCGCCGCACAATTTGGGCGAAGTGATTGACGGCATCTGCGCGCAGATTGACAAGCCGGACATCACGGTCGCGCAGTTGATGAAATTCATCAAAGGCCCGGATTTTCCGACGGGCGGGATGATTTGCGGCGTCGAGGGAATCAAAAATTATTTCGAGACCGGCAAGGGCAGCATCAAATTGCGCGGTCGCGTTGGCTCGGAAGAAATGAAGGGAAATCGCGAGCAGCTCGTCATCACGGAAATTCCTTTCAACGTCAACCGTGCCGCGCTCGAACAGCAGATCGCCAACCTGGTGAACGAAAAAGTCATCACGGAAATCTCCGCGATGCGCAACGAGTCCGACGAACACACGCGGCTCGTGATGGAACTCAAGCGCGACGGCAATCCCAAGGTCGTCATCAACAATCTTTACCAGCATACGCAACTGGAGGTTTCATTCAGCGTCAATTCGCTCGCGATTGATCACGGCAAGCCCAAAACGCTCAATCTCAAGGAACTCATCGCGTGCTACATCGAGCATCGCCGAGAAGTCGTTTTGCGCCGCACGCGTTTTGAATTGCGCAAGGCCGAGGAACGCGCCGAGTTGCTCGAAGGTTATCTCATCGCGCTCGCGAACCTCGATGAATTCATCGCCATCATCCGTAAATCCAAGACACGCGAGGAAGCTCGCGTGAAATTGCTCGCGTTCGAGTGGACGCAGAAACAGGTTGAGCGTTGGGGCATTTTGATCCGCAGCGAAGAGCGCCTTCAGGCTGGTCGTTACGCTTTGACCGAACGACAGGTGGACGCGATTCTGGAATTGCGTTTGTATCAATTGACCGCGCTGGAAATTGACAAGGTCGAGGGCGAATACAAGGAACTGCTCGAACGCATCAAGGACTTGCTCGACATCCTCGCGAAGGAATCACGCGTGATGACCATCATCAAGGCCGAACTCAAGGTCATCAAAGAAAAATACGCCACGCCGCGGCTCTCGCAGATCGTTCCCGACGAAGGCGAGATCGCCATCGAGGATTTGATCGCGAACGAAGGCGTCATCATCACGCTCACGCACAACGGCCTCATCAAGCGCACGAACGTTTCGAGTTATCGCGCGCAGCGGCGCGGCGGCAAGGGCGTCATCGGCATGACGACGCGCGAAGCTGCGACCGAGGCGGAGGCGGACGATTTCATCGAGCATCTGTTCACCGCCAGCACGCATGACTATCTGATGTTTTTCACGAACACGGGGCGCGTCTATGTCGAGCGTGTCCACGAAATTCCCGACATGGGCCGCGCGGCGAAAGGCCGGAGCATCGCGAACATTCTGGAATTCAAAGCCGGCGAAAAAGTCGCCGCGCTCATCCGCATCCTTTCCAAGACCGACGCGAACAAGGAAGACATCACCTGGAGTCAGTCCGGCGAATTATTTTTTGCGACGCAACAGGGCACGGTGAAAAAAACGTCGCTCAACGAATTTTCCAACGTCCGCAAAGGCGGCATCATCGCCATCGGCATTGATCCCGGCGACACGTTGATTGACGTGAAGCTCACGCGAGGCAGCACGGGCGAAGGCGATCCCGGCGACGGCGTCGTGTTGATCACCCGCGACGGCATGAGCATCAGTTTCAACGAATCCGATGTCCGTTCGATGGGTCGTGCCGCCACCGGCGTGCGCGGTATTAATCTGGAAAAAGCTGATGCCGTGGTTGCCGCCGCCATCGTTGTCACCAACGCGACGCTTCTCGTCGCTGGCGAAAACGGCATCGGCAAGCGCACGGACTTCGGCGAATATCGACGTCAATCGCGCGGCGGCAAGGGCATCATCACGATGAAGACAAACGAGAAAACCGGCGCGGTCGTCGGCGCGCTCACCGTCCGCGATCAGGATGAAGTCATGTTGATCACCGTCGGCGGCCAGATGGTTCGAATTCCGGTCAACGGAATCCGCGAAGCCGGTCGCAACACACAGGGCGTCAAACTCGTCAATCTCGCCGACAAAGATAAACTCCAGGCCATCGCCCAGGTCATCGGCGAGGATAAGGAAGATTCTGCCGCCGAAAGCGAAGCGGCAAAATAATCAAGGCGCGAGCCGTTCGAGTTTCCACAAATCATTTGCCTGCCGCGAATAGCAAAAGCGGTCGTGCAAGCGGCTCGCCCTGCCCTGCCAGAATTCAATCCGCTGCGGCGACAAAATAAATCCGCCCCAATTTGACGGCAGCAGAATTTCATTTGGAAATTTCATTTCCATTTCATTCCACTTTTTTTCCAGCACCGCGCGGTCGGAAACAATTTCACTTTGGTTTGAAGCCCACGCCGCAAGCTGGCTGCCACGCGGACGTGATTTGAAATATTTTTCCGATTCCGCCCGCGAAGTTTTTTCGACCGGACCGGCGATGCAGACCTGCCGCTCCAATTCCTGCCAGTAAAAAACCAGCGCGGCGTTTGGATTTTCCGCCAGCTCGCGTCCTTTGCGGCTGCCGTAATTCGTGAAAAAAGTGAAGCCGCGTTCGTCCAGACCTTTCAGCAAGACGACGCGGGCGGAAGGGATTCCATTTTTATCCGCCGTCGCCAGCGTGGCGGCGTTCACATCGAGTTGGTTTTTGGCCAGCGCTGTTTCCGCCTGCGCGAACCATTTTTGAAATTGCGCGATTGGGTTCGCGTCCAAATCCGCGCGCCGCAAACCGCCGCTCGTGTATTCCCGCCTGATGTCCGCGAGTGACATAATTTTTACATCGCGCGGAACGCTGTCAAGCCGAGCGCGATGATGAAGACTGCGAACGCCAGCCGCACCAGACTGCCTATGCGGATGCGATTTTGCGTCGCCGTGGCGAATTCAATCAGGTCGCGCAATTTCCACGGCGTGATGGTGAACCATATTCCGGCGACGATCAAAACGTAAGCCCAGACTTGGATCACCAAAACCCAATGCGAATCGCCGAGATGCGGACGCCCGGTGTCCACCATCAATTTTCCCAGCAACAACAGCACCACGGCGAGGCCGCGCGCGGCCAGAAAATCTTGGACGAAAACACACGTCAACAGACCCACCGCCGCAAAGGCGACCATCATGATTGGTTTGTAGGCCGAGAAATCCGCGATCGGCTCCGCGTTGACGATCCACAGAAACCACGCCGTGCCGAGCAGCATGAGCGCGATGCCCACGGGCACGTTGCGCGGCAGCCGGCGCGCGGCGGCGGTGAACTGCGCGGGCTTCGTCAGCGCATAAACCTGCGGCACACTCATGCCGACCCCGAGCAAAATGGAAAGCAGCGATAATTTCATTTTATTGAATTATAACCATGAATAGACACGAATGAACACGAAAAATTCAAACTAGACAATTCATAATGTTCTAATAGCCTTTATTAACTGTTAGGTTGTGTATGAACTCACAATGCAATTGTAAAAATGGAAGTCGCGTTAGAATACTGGCTCCAGATGGAAAAAAGATTGCTGATGGCTTGTTAAAGCTCACACCTGATAGCAGCGATGGTTGGTTCGACCCCGATGCGGAATTCTACGATTCCAATTCTCTAAAAGAAAAATATTCAGAGTTACTAGCAGACGCGACCACACATAAACATCAACTCCGAAATTGGGGACTTCAATTAAATTCTTATGGCCATCCGTCTCTGACTTTCGGTTCGTCTGGTGATGTCATCATAAATCACCGCTTTTATTTCGAAGTCATTCCTAATAATAAATAGTCATGCACATTGTTGTGCTCATTGTCCTTTGCTTCTTTACAGCTTGGCTTATTGCCTATTTAGATCATGGCGTAAAATTCCTCGAATTTCTCTTCGATTTTGAAAATCTACTTGTTGGAATGGTTATGAGCGCGTTTGTTTTATTTTTCGTGTATGTAATGCTAAAGCTTGCCTATAGAATATTAAAATTCGCTTTTGGCGAATGAGTCATTCCTTTACAAATTCACCACCGCCGGATCGCCGTAGAGCGTGAAGGAGCCGGTGCGCTCGATCTTCACGTCCATGAGCTGCCCCTGATGGCGCGCGCTGCCGTCGAACAGCACGATGCGGTTGCAGCGCGTGCGCCCGGTGTAGCGCGCCGCGTTTTTCTTGCTCGGCCCTTCCACCAGAATCTCCACCTGCCGCCCGATGAAGCCGTCATATTTGCGCGCCGCGATCTCGTTCACCAAATCCAGCAGGCGATGATTGCGTTCCTCGCGGATTTCCTGCGGCACCTGGCCGGGCATTTCGGCGGCGGGCGTGTCGCGGCGTTGCGAGTATTTGAAAATATAGGCGTTGTCGAACTGCACTTCGCGCGCGAGCGAGAGCGTCAGTTCAAAATCCTCCTCGGTCTCGCCCGGAAAGCCGACGATGATGTCCGTTGTGATGCCGATGCCGGGCTTGGCGCGCCGCAATTTCCCGATGATGCCGAGAAATTTTTCGCGCGTGTAGCCGCGGTGCATCAATTTCAAGATGCGGTCGCTGCCGCTTTGCACCGGAATGTGCGCGCTCTCGCACAATTTTGGAAGCCGCGCGTAAGCCTCGACCAAATCGTCGCCATAACCTTTTGGATGCGGCGAGGTGAAGCGGATGCGTTCGAGTCCTTCGATTTTGTGAACGGCGTCGAGGAGTCGGACAAAAGCGGATTTGGTAGGGCGCGTCACTCCGTGCGCGCCGTCGGCGGGCAGAGGACTGCCCGCCCTACCGAGTAATTCGTCCTGCGAAAATCGTTTGCCGAAGCTCGTCACAATCTGGCCGAGCAAGGTGATTTCCCGCACGCCGCGCGAAACAAGTTCGCGACACTCGGCGACGATGTCGTCAATCGTGCGGCTGCGCTCTTCGCCGCGAGTATAAGGCACGATGCAGAAGGTGCAGTATTGATTGCAGCCCTGCATGATGCTGACGAACGCGGACACGGAAGTCTTGGCGCTGCCGTTGAGCAGATGTTCGCGGATGGTCGCCTCGCTTTTTTCCTCGGCTTCGACGTCCACAATTTTTTCGCGCCGACCTGAAATAATCTCGTCAAGGTATTCCGCCGCGCGATGAAATTTCTGCGTGCCGAGAACCATATCCACGTCCGGTAATTTCTCGATGAGTTCCTTGCCGCGACTTTGCGCCATGCAGCCCATGTAACCGAGGATTTGATTTGGATTGTCTTTGCGCGAGTTGCCCGCAAGATTTTTCATCTTGTTCATCGCCTTCTGTTCGGCGAGATCGCGCACGCTGCAGGTGTTCAATAAAATGACATCGGCCAGAGATTCCGTCTTGGCGAGCGAGTAGCCTTTGGCGACGAGCTGCGCGGCGACGGCTTCGCTGTCGCGCTCGTTCATCTGGCAACCATAGGTTTTGATAAAGACACTGGGCATTTTTTCAGGACAGTCAAAATACGCCGCCCGTGTGTTTTTGAAAAGCTGAATCGTTTTAGGACACGCGACTTGCGGGCGCGCGATAATTTTGTATGCTCATCGGACTGGCAAGTGACCTGCTTTATTATTTCGTGAAAGCAGGCCGCATTATGGAATCAGAATCGTTGAAAATTTTGTTTATCGGGAGTGACGAGCCGTTCGCGCGCTCGGTCGCCGGGATGTTGGGCGGGACAAATGAGCTTGTCACCGCGCCGACCATGGACGCCGGCACGGCCAGACTTTCTGGCAATCATCCGTTCCACGCCATTCTGTTTGAACTTCCGGCGGTGGACAAAGATGGTTTGTTGCAGGTCGGATTGTTGTCCGTCAAAAAACCCCGGCTACCGATTGTCGTTTTTGGCCCGGTGGATGACGAGGAGTTCGCCACGGAAATCGTCCGCGCCGGAGCGCAGGATTATCTGGTCAAAAATCAGTTTGACGCCCATCTGTTGCAACACACGATCCATTGCGCGATGGAACGCCAGCATGAGCGCTCCGCGTTGATCGAGGAGAAGGACAATTACTATGGCGTGTTCGATCATCTCGTGGAAGGCATTTTCCGCACGACGCCCGACGGGCATTACCTGCTGGCGAACATCGCGCTGGCGAAAATTTACGGCTACGAATCGCCGGTGGAATTGATGGCGCGCATCACGGACATCGCCCACCGGCTTTACGTCGAGGCGGGCCGGCGCGAGGAATTCGTGCAACTGATGCAGGCCAACGACACGATCACCGGCTTCGAGTCGAAGATTTATCGCAAGGACGAAACGATCATCTGGATTTCTGAAAACTGCCGCGCCGTGCGCGACGCGCTGGGAAATATTCTTTATTACGAAGGCACCGTCGAGGACATCACCGAACGCAAATACGCCGAGGAACAAATCCGCCGGACGACCGCCGAGCTGTCCCGCAGCCGCGAGGAATTGCGCGCCAAAAACCAGCTCATGGAGGACAATCTCCGCATGGCGCGCGAAATCCAGAACGCGATGCTGCCGCAACAATATCCGGTGTTCCCCAAAAATCTTCCGCCGGAACAAAGCACGTTTCAATTCGCCCATCGTTACCAGCCCGCCGAGGCCATCAGCGGCGATTTTTTCAGCGTCACGCAGATTTCCGACACGGAAGTCGGCGTTTTTATCTGTGACGTGGCCGGGCATGGCGTCCGTGCCGCGCTGGTCACCGCCATGATCCGCGCGCTCGCCGAGGAATTGAAACCGCTCGCGCGCGAGCCGGGATATTTTTTGCGCAAGCTCAATTCCGATTTGAGCAACATCCTCAAAACCACCGGTTCGCCGATGCTCACGACCGCATTTTATCTGGTCGCCAATTACCAGACCGGCGTCGTTCGCTTCGCCAACGCCGGACATCCGAAACCATTGATTTTGCGTCGTTCGGAAAACCGCATCGAGACGCTGGCCAACGCTTGCGGCCACGGCCAGCCCGCGCTCGGCCTATTTGAAGAACCGCCTTACGAAACAAGCGAAGCCACGCTCGCGCCCGGCGATTTCGTGATGTTGTTCACTGATGGACTTTACGAAGTCCAGGGGGCGAATGAAGAATTGTATTCTCAACAGCGGCTAATGGTGGATGTGCAGCACCACTTCGGCGAACCCGCCGGGGAATTGTTCGACCATCTGCTGGAAACCATCCGCGCTTTTTCCATTGACCTCGCATTCGAGGACGATGTCTGCCTCGTCGGCATGGAATTCGCCGGCAGACCGTCGCCGAAAAAATCCTGAATCGCAGCGACAGGATTATTCCTGCACGAATTTTATCACGCGGGATTTCTCGGAACGCTTGCGCGCATTTTCATCGAGGACTTTTTTCCGCAGGCGCAAATTTTTTGGCGTCGCTTCCACGAATTCATCCACGTCAATATATTCCAGCGCGCGTTCGAGCGAGAGTTTCATCGGCGGCGAGAGCGAAATGCCTTTGCCGTCGCCTTGCGAACGCATATTCGTCAGGCGTTTTTCTTTTACTGGATTGACCGGAATGTCATTCTCGCGCGCGTTCTCGCCGACAATCATTCCGACATAGACATTGTCGCCGGGTTCGACCATCAAACGGCCGCGTTCCTGAACCATGTTTAGCGCGTAGCTTGTCGCTTCACCGGAATCCATCGAAACAAGCGAACCGTTTTTACGCGCGGTGATTTCGCCGGTGTCCGGGCCATATTCGTGAAATAAATGGCTCATCACGCCCATGCCTTTTGTCGAATTTACCAAATCAGTTTCAAAGCCGATCAATCCGCGCATCGGCACGAGCGCCTCGACGGAAACCTGGTTGCCGACGTGGTTCATGTTCGTGATCTGCGCCTTGCGGGCGGCCAGATTTTCCATGATGGTTCCAAGGTTTTCGCTCGGAATTTCCACGAATAATTTTTCAATCGGTTCGAGCAGGCTGCCATCGGCATTTTTCTTCCAAAGAACTTCGGGGCGCGACACCAAAACTTCGTAGCCATCGCGGCGCATCTGTTCGACAAGAATTGCAATCTGCATTTCACCACGCCCTGAAACTGCAAAAACTTTCGGGTCGCTCGTCTGCGCGATGCGGAGCGCGACGTTTGTGCGGATTTCCTTCACGAGCCGATCCCAAATATGGCGTGCAGTGACGAGCTTTCCATCTTGTCCGGCGAGTGGACCGTCGTTCACGGCGAATTCCATCTGAATCGTCGGCGGATCAATTGGAATGTAGGGCAGCGTGGCGCGCAATTCAGAATCGCAAATCGTCTCGCCGATGAACACGTCTTCAAAACCGGCGATGCCGACGATGTCGCCCGCGTGCGCTTCCGTGATTTCGATGCGCTTCATGCCCTCGAAATGATAGATCGCGGTGATTTTATTTTTTGTGATCTTGCCATTGCCGTGGCGGCAGATGGCGGGATCGGCCACTTTGATTTTGCCTTCGACAATTTTGCCGAACGCGATGCGCCCGACGTAATCGTTGTAATCCAAGTTCGCAACGAGCAATTGAAAACCATCGCCCGCCTTCGCGCGCGGCGAAGGAATGTATTTTACGATGGCATCGAACAACGGCTCCATCGTGCCGCTGGCGTGTTCGAGTTCCAACTTGGCGTAACCTTCCTTGGCGGAGCAATAGATGAACGGAAAATCAAGCTGCTCGTCCGTCGCGTTGAGCGAGACGAATAATTCAAAAACTTGGTCCAAAACTTTTTTCGGGTTCGCGTTCTCGCGGTCAATCTTGTTGATGACCACGATCGGCTTCGCGCCGGCTTCCAAGGCTTTTCGCAAAACAAATCGCGTCTGCGCCTGCGGACCTTCCGCCGAATCCACCACGAGCAGCACGCCGTCAATCATGTTCATGATGCGCTCGACCTCGCCGCCGAAATCCGCGTGGCCGGGCGTGTCCACGATGTTGATGTTGTAATCCTTGTATTTGAACGCGGCGTTCTTGGCGCGGATGGTGATGCCCTTTTCCTTTTCCAAATCCATCGAATCCATCAGGCGCTCTTCCTTCGATTCGTGCTGGTTTTCGCGAAAGGTGCCGGATTGCTTGAGGAGACAATCCACGAGCGTGGTCTTGCCGTGGTCAACGTGCGCGATGATGGCGATATTTCTGATGTGCTTCATAGATTCCAAAATAGTCGAACAGGATGCCTTTTGGGTGGAAAAGGTCAAGCCAAGCGTGAAGGAAAATTCAACTGTCACCTTGCAGCAACAAAATTTCTGTTACGCTTTCAGCGAATTTGAATTCGTGTCAATTCGTGAAATCCGTGTCTACACCAATTTCTTCAACCGAGCATCCTCGCCCAGTTTCTTGACCAGCTCCTTGATTTTCTGCGCCTGCGATTTGTGCGCGAGTAAAACCGCGTCGTCCGTCTGCACCAAAATCGAATCGCGCAATCCGACCACCGCGATCGGCGTGCGGTTTTTCGTCCGTGCGTCGTAGATGATGTTGCGCGCCGCGTCCACATGGATGAAATCCGCCACGGCGCAATTGCCCTCCGCGTCGGCCTTGAGATGCCGCGACAGCGCGTTCCACGCGCCGAGATCGTCCCATTCAAATGCGCCATCGGCCACGATGACATTTTGCGCGTGCTCCATCAGCGCGTAATCAATCGAGACTTTTTTGATCGCCGGATATTCCTTCGCGAGAATTTTCGCGAGCTTCGCCGGATTGTTCGCGACCTTGAACCAGCGCTGGCACGCGGCAAACATTTCCGGTTGATGCTTCTCCAGCCCGTTCGTGACCGTGATGAAACTCCAGACGAACATCCCCGCGTTCCAGCGATATTGCCCGCTGTTGACGTAATCCAGCGCGGTCTCGTAATTCGGCTTCTCGACAAATTTTTCGGCCTTGAAAAAAACCGTCTTCGTTTTTTTTGCGCCGGGCGGCGTCGGCAATTCCTGTCCGACATGAATGTAACCGTAACCCGTCGCCGGCTCGCTCGGCTTGATGCCAATGGTCACAATCGCCTGCCCTTGCGCGGCCAAATCGAACGCATCACCCAAAACTTGCTGGAATTTTTTCTCTTCGGGAATCACATGGTCGGCCGGCAAAACTGCCATCACACCCGTCGTCGAGCGCGCACCGACGAGCGCCGCGCCGAGCGTGACGGCGGCACAAGTGTCGCGGCCAATCGGCTCGGCAACTAAATTTCCTTTTGGAATTTTTGGCAATTGTTTGCGGACTTCCGACAATTGGGTTTCGTTCGTGATGACAAAAATGTTTTTCGCGGGCACGAGCGGCAGCACGCGCTCGACGGCTTCCTGCAAAAAAGATTTTTTGCCGAGCAGCGCGAGCAATTGCTTGGGCATCTTCTCGCGGCTCAACGGCCAGAACCGCTCACCGCGCCCGCCGGCCATAACGATGACGAAACGGTTTTTTACATTCATTGGTGTTCTTATGATGCAGCAATAAGGGCAAAAGTCACTTCACTGGAAACATTAATTGCAAACCCGTGCTCGTCCCTCTGTTCCTGTGAAGGCTAACACCCCGGAAAAGCCCATTGCAAGCTCTTGAAAAAACACGGCTTCCGACCAGAAAAAATTGTCATATTGCCTGTTGACAAAATCACCTGTCACTCTACAATCGCTCTCATATTTAGCTGTTTAAGCTAAAGAGACGTAACTCAACGGGTAAAACAACTAACAAAAGAGAAACCAAACAAACAAAAGAGAGGATCACATGAAATTAACCAAATTAACAGTTCTAGCCGCAACAGCCGCGTTTGTCTTGAACGCGAGCGCCAAATTACCTTCGGGTTTCGAGTCAGTAAAAATTAAAGCAACCATCCTGACGGAGAATGGCGCCAAGGTCGTAAAAACAAAGATTACGAACGACGACATACTCGCCTTGATTGACACCGAATACGGCACATCGTTTTCGAAAGCTAATGGCGGCAAAGGATACCAATTGGTGGCGTATGGTTTATACGAAGAAGAATTTGCTGTGTTGGATAAGAACGGGAACGTCGCCTTGAGCGACGCGTCTAGTGACACAAACGAATTTTATTCTCTCTATATTTATCCTTATAATGACGACAATTGGGTCGAATCCTACAAGGGTGAAAAGTATAATTACACCATTCCTGATGTCTCACTTACTTACAATTCTTCCGATGACGAAGACTTTTTTTACGTTGATGGTTTAATGACGGACAAAGTGGACTGGAACACCTACAACGAAAATTACAGCATGAAAAACGGCCAAGGTTCCATCTCCTTTAACGACGAAGACGTATTTGGCCCGATTACGGGCAGTGTCAGCGGTTCAGGGAAAGACGTTTATCCTTTTGACTATTAACCGACTTTCCGTTTAAGAGAAATCGCATTCAAGACAGGTTCGATACGCGGATTTTCCCGTATCGAACCTGTTGTTTTTTTGCTGCGGGTTTCAGCGGAATCCGCAGTCTTTGCCTCGTCCCCTGTGGAACAATCGCGGCACCCTGCGCGATAGTGGCACGGAGTCGTTACGCTTGATTTCGCAGCGGCAATCATTCAAAATAAAACAACAATGAGACCGAAAGTTGTTTTTGTCATTTTATTGATGGCGGCGGGTGTGCTGGCCGTTGCCGTCATGCTGTCGAAAGTTTTCCGTCCGCAACCGGCGGTTGCGCCGGCGCAGGTCGCCGTCACCCATTCTCATTCTAACCCCTCACCAGTCACGTTTGTTCCCGAACCGGCGGTTGAGATTGCACCTGCGCCAATTACGATCACAAATCGCGAAACCAACGCAATTGCCCGGCAGGATCATGAAGAATATGTTAAAAATCGCTCCGAGGAGTTGATGGATTTGGCCAGACAAGACAGTCCGGCAGCCATCCAAAAAATCATGGATGAATTAAAAAATCCAGATAAAGCGATTCGAGGAGCCGCGCTTGATGCATTGGAAGAGGCCAACGACCGATCCGTCGTCCCCCAAATGCAACAGATTGCCGATCAAACGGACGATTCTGATTACAAACAGGCCATCCAGGATGCCATAGATTTCATCAATCTGCCTTCCCTCACCGAAGTCCGACAGCAGCGGAAGGCACAAATAACGGCATCGGGGAATCAGCCTCAAGGGCCGCCGCAGCATCCGCCCTCGTCGCACCCGCCGAGACCAGTAGAATCCAATCAATAATTAGGCCGTGGAATTCCTCTTTTGATTTACAATCCCTTTGCCGCCGACACCAGCGACGTCACAAATTCGCCCACGCACTTGACCAAATCTTTTGATTTACCATTTTCAGCGATTTGATTCACCACCGCGCTGCCGACGACAACGGCGTCCGCATTTTGCGCGACGAGTTTGGCCTGCTGCGGATTGGAAATGCCAAAGCCGACGGCAATCGGCAGATTTGTATGCGCACGAATTTTGGAAATCTGCTGCGCGAGATTCGACGCGACTTGCGATTGCATTCCCGTCACGCCTTCGCGCGAGATGTAATAAATAAATCCGCTGCCGCGCTTGACGATGAATTCCATGCGGTCTTCCGGCGTCGTCGGCGCAACAAGGTAAATGTGGCATAGGCCGGATTTTTTCATCAGCACTTCGTAGTTGTCCGATTCTTCCGGCGGCAAATCCAAGACGAGCAAGCCGTCCACGCCGGCTTTCGCACAGTCGGCAATAAATTTTTCCATCCCGACCTTGTGGATGAGATTGAAATAAATGTAGAGGACGATTGGAATTTGAGATTGCTTGCGAATCGAAACGATAGTTTCCAAAAGTTTCGGCGGCGTGGTTTTGGATTCAAGGCCACGTTGCGCGGCAAGCTGGTTCACCAGACCGTCTGCTAGCGGATCGCTGAACGGCACGCCAAGTTCAAGAATGTCCACGCCCACCTTGTCGAACGCGAGCGCGAGTTCGCGCGTGGCTTCCAGATTCGGATCGCCCGCGCCGATATAGACGATGAAACCTTTTTTACCGTCGCGCTTCAATTGCGCGAAACGTTCCTCAATGCGATTCATTGCGGAGAAGTGTCAAGTTTCAAGCCGCAAGTTTCAATTCTGAAATATCGGAACTTGTATTTCTATGGTGTTGAATACAATGAAGCCATCAATCGTATGAAGCAAAAGCCAGACGAAATCATTCCAACCCGCGAAAGCCTATTGAGCCGGTTGAAAGATTGGAAGGACGATGAAAGCTGGCGTGAATTTTTCAGCATTTACCGAAAACTTATTTTTAGCTTCGCCATCAAATCGGGACTTTCGGAGCAGGAATCGGAAGACGTTGTGCAGGAAACGGTCATTTCCGTGACAAAAACGATTAAAGATTTTCAATATGATCCGAACCGTTGCAGTTTCAAAAGCTGGCTGCGGCATCTCGCGCAAAAACGGATTGCCGACTGCTTCCGAAAACGTTCGCGCGAGCCGTTGATTGAAAATTCTGCGCCAAATGAAACCCGCAAAACGCCCGTGATTGAGCGCGTGCCGGATTCCAGCGCCGCAAACTTCGATGCGCTTTGGGAAGAGGAGTGGCAAAAGGAATTGCTTGAAGCCGCCGTTGCGCGCGTGAAAAATCAGGTCAGCGCGGAGCAATATCAAATGTTCGATTTTTATGTGCTGAAAAAAATGCCGGTCGGAAAAGTCGCGATGGTGCTCGGCACAAACGCAGCACAGGTCTATCTCGCCAAGCACCGGATTTCTAAATTGCTCAAGAAAGAAATCGGACGTCTCGAAGAAAAAATGAGTTAGCGCGAAACCATCATGTCCGACACGCCGGAAAAATTCCCTGACAGCACGCCAACTCCGTTGAGCGATCCCCGCGCGCATATTCCGCCGACGGACATGGATTACGAATTGATCCGGCTGATTGGCCGCGGCGGTTACGGCGAAGTCTGGCTCGTGCGCGACAAATCGGGAAATTATCGCGCGTGCAAAGTGGTTTATCGCGAGAGTTTCCAAAACGACCGGCCTTATGAGCGCGAATACGAAGGCATTTGCAAATTTGAGCCGGTTTCGCGCGCCGCGGAAAATCAAATCAAAATTCTGCACGTCGGTCGACGCGATGCCGCAGGATATTTTTATTATATCATGGAACTGGCGGACGACACGGAGGGAGGCCAGACAATTCATCCCGACCATTACGTTCCAAAAACTCTAGCGAGTGAAATCAAACGCAAAAAGAAATTGTCCGCGAACGAGTGCATTCAAATCGGGCTCTCGTTGAGCGCGGCGCTGGAAAATTTGCATCGACACGGTTTGATTCACCGCGACATCAAGCCGGGCAACATCATTTTTGTGAACGGTGTGCCGAAACTTGCCGACATCGGTTTGGTCACGGACATGGACGTGACGATTTCTTACGTCGGCACAGACGGTTTTATTCCGCCGGAAGGCCCAACTTCGCCGCGCGCCGACATTTACGGTCTCGGAAAAGTTCTTTACGAAATTAGCACCGGCAAAGACCGGCTCGAATATCCCGAATTGCCGGAAAATTTTGCCGAGTTTTCTGATTGGGGAAAAATGCTCGAACTCAACGCGATCATCACGAAAGCCTGTGAAGCCGATGCAAGCCGGCGTTACCAATCCACAAGCGAATTGCACGCGGAACTTGAATTACTCGCTGCCGGCAAATCCGTTCGACAACGACGTTCATCCAAGCGCAAATGGATTTTTGCCGTGCGCGCCGCAACAATTCTCGCTGCAATGGGATTGATCGCCGGCGGAATTATTTATTTCTCAAAATACCAATCGCAGCACGAACAAATAAAAATTATATCGGCAAAAATTCCCCTGCCCGATGCCGCGCAACTTGCACAAAGCGAATCAAAAATCAAAGACGCTTGCCATGCGCAATTGACCGGTGGAACTACCGCCGCCAAACAACAGGCAGCGGCGGAATTGCTTAATCGCAGTTCCGCCGAAACCAATCCCGCGATGAAACTGGCGCTGTTGCGCGTGGCGGCGCAATTGGCGATTCAAGCGGCTGATTTTTCGCGCGCGATGGAAATTTGCGACAAGATGAACGACCGCTTTCAAATGGACATTTTGCCGGTCAAGGCGGATTTGCTTTCGCAAGCCGCCATTTACGCGCGCACCACGAGAAACAAGGCCGACCTCGCCGATATTTGCGTGGCAGTTGGTTTTCAAGCGATAGCCGGCGACGATTATGTGAGCGCAAAAAAAATCGACGCGCTGGCAAAATCCAACGCGAAAAATTCCGCTGACACACATTTGAGCGGGGAGGCGAATTTTCTTGGCGACGAAACCGCGCGCTGCGCTGATGCATTTGAGCGCGTGAAACCATTTGCCGCAACATTGCGCGAAAATCCGAATAACCCGGCGGCAAGTCTTGCGATGGGAAAATTTCTTTGTTTCGCGAAAAACGATTGGGCGGCCGGTTTGCAATTGTTGGCGCGCGGCGACGATGAAGCGCTCAAGGCAATTGCGAGCAAAGAATTAAACAATGAACTGAAAACAGCGCCGGAACAAATTGCGCTCGGCAGTTCGTGGTGGGATTTGGCCACCGATGCGCCGGACGACGAAAAAGAATTTTATCAACAGCGCGCGCGCCATTGGTATTTGAAAGGAATCGCCGGTTCCAGCGAGTTGGACAAAAATCGTTTGAAGCCGGAATTGACCGAACGCATCAAATCCATGCCAACGCAATTCGCCGAAGTGCATATCGTTTCGCGCGTCGGCGGCACGGAATTTGTGGACATTTACAGCGACGAAGTTCAATGGCGCAGCAGCCGGCGCGGCACCGTCGGCAATAAAATCAATCAGGTGAACCTCGGTAATTTCAGCGCCAGCGATTTGGAAATCATCAAAAACAACGGAGTGACCCGGTTGATGCCCGATGCCGTGGATTTTTCCACCGCGCGACTGAACATGGACCGCAAGCCCGGGCACGGCGGCCATGCGGATTTGCAAATTTTTGAAGACCACGTGCGCGTGGCGCTGGCTCATCCGAAAGCCGGCGCCGCGACGCTGGAAGTGACCGTGACTTTTGGAAATCAGCCGTGAAGCAATTTAATTGTCGTCGGGAAGAATTTTCCCGTCCTCGCCGACGCTGACGGTTTTTAATTTTCCCGCCGAAGCCAAATCAACATCGTAAGAAATGTCTCCGTCTTCGGTGACTTTGCTGATGTCGAGAATTTTTCCATCCAGAGATTTCATTGTCTTTTGCGCGGCGTCTGGGACATCCGCCAAATTGACCGGCTGCTCCCGTGACCAAATTTTTCCGTCCGCGCCAAAAGTCACCGTGCGGGTCGTCGTTCCTTTGGTCATGTCCACGTCGTAACTCGTTCCGTCATCGTCAACCGATTTGTAAATATCGCCGACTTTCGCGTCACTTGCTTCTTTCTGAATCGCCTTTTGCAGCGCGTCCGGCAATTCACTCAAAAAAACCTGCTCGTCGAGTAAATCGCCGTTGGTGCCAACGTCAAAATCACGAGTCTTGCCGTCGCGCGTCATCTCTACCTCATAATTGGCGTCAACGTCCTCGAACGATTTGTCAATTTCGTCGAGCGTTGCGCCAGCAGTTTTCTTTTGAATTGTTTGCTGGACTGGCAACGGTAATTCCGTCAAAAACATTTCCGCGCTCAACAATCTTCCGTCGTCGGCAAAAGTAAAATCGCGTTCCTTGCCGTCGTTGATGATTTCCACGTCGTAACTTGTTCCGTCATCGTCAACCGATTTATAAATATCGCCGAGCGTTCCTTTGCCGGTTTGTGATTGAATTGCCTTTTGCGCCGTCGCCGGCAATTCAGAGATGAAAACCTGCATATCAATCAATTCACCGTCCGCGCCAACGGTGAAATCCCGGGCCTTGCCACCGCGTGTCATTTCCACGTCGTAAGCGCCATCGTCATCCTTTTCAATGGAATTCAATTTACTATCCTCCAATTGCGCGCGGATGGTTTGTTGCACTGCGGCAGGCAGGCGCGACAATTGTCTCATCGGCCCGGGCTTCGGCGCAAAGCACAGGCTTGTTACCGTCAAAAAAAGAATGCCTGACAAAATGAATTGTTTCAGCATAGCCTTGCTTGTTTATGAAATGACGTGATTTGACTGGTCGTCACGTTGACTGTGACTTTTTTGTGGTGTCTGCGGTGATGCCTATGGTGATGTTTGCGATGATGACGCCGATGATGATGTCTTTTGTGATGAACTTTTGAGGTCGGTTGAGTGGATATTTTTGTTGTGGGTGAACCCAACCATACATTTTGCGCCAAAAGCGACGAAAAATTCAACGCTAAAACGAACAGAATTAAGATCAATCTTTTCATAAACATCAAATTATTTGTTTCCTAACGCCAATATAATCGCGCGCCGCTGCCAAATCTTTCAAAAAATATAATTTAATTAATCGTCGCGTTGCCACCGTCGGCAATCTCGCAAGATTTGAACAATTCGCCTTTCTCAAAAATATCCACACCGGCTTTGTGCGAACGCCAAAGCCAGTTCGCGCGTGACAGCGAGATTCGGGTCGCCCGCGCCGATGTAAAACGATAAAACCCTTTTTGCCGTCACGTTTCAATTGCGCGAAGCGTTCCTCAATGCAATTCATTCGCGACAGTTGCAAGTTTCAAGCTAATCCGCAGATTACGCCGATTACACACATTTTCATTTCAATCTGCGCCATCTTGCGAAAATCTGCGGATAAGTTGACCATGCTTCGTTTTTTTTCCACAATTGCAGCATGGCAAGCAGCTTCGGACAATTGTTCCGCATCACGACGTGGGGCGAATCGCACGGCGGCGGCGTGGGCGTCGTCGTGGACGGCTGCCCGCCGCGTTTGAAATTATCGGAGGCGGACATTCAGCCTGACCTTGATCGTCGTCGTCCAGGACAATCCAAAATCGTCACGCCGCGCAAGGAATCCGACACGATTCAAATTCTTTCCGGCATTTCCAACGGCAAAACGCTCGGCACGCCGATTTGTCTCTGGGTGAAAAACGAGGACGCGCGTTCCGAGGCGTATTCAGAAATGAAAACGAAATTCCGTCCGTCGCACGCGGACTTCACCTACTTTGCCAAATACGGCATCCGCGCGTGGGCGGGCGGCGGGCGCGCGAGCGCGCGCGAAACGGTTGGCCGCGTCGCCGCCGGTGCAATCGCGAAGAAAATTTTGCGCGAAAAATTCGGCGTCGAGACGCTGGCTTACGTCAAACAAGTCCAGAAAATTTCTGCGGAAATCAGCCCCGACAAAGTGAAATTTTCCGAAGTTGAATCAAACATCGTCCGTTGTCCTGACCCGAACGCGGCAGTGAAAATGATCCGACTCATCGAAAAAATGCGGCGCGAAGGAAATACCGTCGGCGGCATCGTTGAGGGGATTGCGCGCGGCGTTCCAGCGGGCTGGGGCGAACCGGTTTTCGACAAACTGGAAGCGGACTTGGCGAAGGCGATGTTGAGTCTGCCCGCGTCGAAGGCGTTTGAAGTCGGTTCCGGCTTCGGCGGCATTTTGTTGACGGGACGCGAACACAACGACGCTTTTCGCGCAAAAAATAAAAAAGTTTTTACGACGACAAATCGTTCCGGCGGAATTCAAGGCGGCATTTCCAACGGCCAGACGATTTTCTTCCGTGTCGCGTTCAAGCCCGTCGCCACCGTCATGCACGAGCAGGACACGGTGACGGAACAATTTCAAAACACGACGCTCAAAGGCCGTGGCCGCCACGATCCGTGCGTGCTGCCGCGCGCAGTGCCGATGGTCGAGGCGATGACCGCGCTGGTTTTGGTTGACCATGCGCTGCGGCAAAAAGCGCAATGCGGTTGATTTTTCCGGCTGGTTGGGCAAAATTATTTCAAATCATAAAATTCCATGGCTGAAAAAAACATCAACGAAATTTCCAGGGACGCGCGCTTGCTATTCACCAAGGCGAACGAGGCCGCGCAGCGGGAAAACACTGATTACGCCATCGCCTTGTTCAATCAGGTCCTTGAAAAGGAACCTGCGTTTTACGACTGCCGCAAGGCGTTGCGCGCGGCGCAATTCAAGAAGGCCGGCGCGGGCGGCGGCGGCTTTTTTAAGAAAATGATCAGCGGTGCGGGTTCATCGCCGCAGGTCGCGAAGGCCAAAATGGTTTTAGGAAAAAATCCCGGCGAGGCCATGGCCATCGCCGAACAGATTTTGAACGGCGACCCGAACAATTCTTCCGCGCACCGCATCATCGTTGACGCGGCGAACGCGCTGGAATTGCCGCACACGGCGGTTTTGTCCTACGAAACGCTGGTGAAAAGTTCGCCCAAGGACCGGAACCTGGCGATTGATTTTGCCCAGGCGCTCGCGGCGGCGGGCGATGTCAGCGAGAATGAAAATAATCGCGGCGAAAAAATCCTGATGGATCTGCTGCGCGAGAATCCCCACGACAGTGATTTGAACAAGGCGCTGAAAAATCTGTCTGCGCGCAAGACGATGGATCAGGGCGGCTACAGCGCGCTCGAAGGCGGCGGCGGCTCCTTTCGCGACATCCTAAAAAACAAGGCGGAGGCCAACTCGCTGGAGCAGCAAAACCGCGTCGTGAAAACCGAGGATGTGACCGAGCGGCTCATCGGCGAATACGAGGCGCGCCTGCAAACCGAGCCGGACAATTTGAAGCTTGTGCGCCAGTTGGCGGATCTTTACACGCAAAAAAAACAGTTCGATCGCGCGCTGGAATTTTACGACCGCATCAAAAAATCCGGCATGGGCAACGATCCGTCGCTTGAGACTTCGATTGCAAACACGATGGCGCGCCGGTTCGACCATCAAATTGCGCAATTAAATCCATTTGACGCAGATCACGCCGAACAGGTGGCGAAGATTCAGGCGGAGAAATTGGATTTTCAACTGGCCGAATGCCAGAAGCGCGTCGAGAAATTTCCGACCGACCTCGCCATCCGCTTTGAGATGGGCACATTATATTTTCAGGCTGGAAAATTCGCCGAGGCCATCCAAGAACTTCAAAAAGCGCAGGGTAATCCGCACAAACGCCTCGCGGCGATGAGCCTGCTCGCGCAATGTTTTGCGAAACGCAAGATGTTCGACCTCGCCGCGCGCACGCTGCAAAATGCCATCAAGGAGAAAGTTGTCTTTGACGATGAGAAGAAAGATTTAACTTACAATCTCGGCTGCGTGCTGGAAAGCATGGGCAAAAAAGAGGAGGCCGTCGAGCAGTTCAAAATCATCTATGAAATGGACATCGGCTACAAAGATGTCGCGGCCAAAGTGGATGCGTTTTACGCGGGACAGTGAATTTAATTGTCCCGCGGACTTTTGACCGCCGGCGCGCGTCAAGCGCTCTCTCATGCACAACAAGCTGGACAGTTTTTTACGTCCAACATAAGGTTTGATCGTGAAACAGAAAAGGGAGCTATCAATTTATTGCCGGCATATCCCGCGTATTTTATTTTGCACGATATTGCTCGTGATCATATTTCCACGCTGGTTGCACGCCGAAGAATTCATTTCCGATGCTTTTACGTTTGATCCGCCTGCATTTCTTTCCGCCAGCAAGTTCGGTCGAAACAGCACAAATTCTGAAAACGGAATCCTCAAAGCCTGGCATTTCGCAGCCACTGATAATGATCCGCGAACGTCGCAACGTCTGCTCATCGTCAGCATCAGGGAAATCGGAGTTGCCCCGGTTTCAGAAAAAGCTCCCAATCGCCAGTTGGACGACCAGGCGTTCCGCGCGGAAATGCAGGCGGCGATGAATTCGACCCATAATGCCACCAATATTTCTCCGGTGACCGATGCCGAAGTCGGCGGGACGGCGGCTTTGCTCGCCTCATGCCAGTTGCAGCGGCCTTACTGGCAAAAACCGGATGGCATTTTTTTCCCGTGCGAGGTCTATTGGGTAAGGGTTCAGACCAATCGCGTCGCGGAGATCAAGCTGATCGCCGACTCAACGGAGCATCTGGAAACGCTCAAGTCATGCCTTCCAAAATTCAGGATCACAAAAACGGATGGCATGACTGCGACGAAATAAACCACGTCGTTCCCGCTTAAGGCCGGACCGAATTATTAAACAATTCACGGACTAAATCCGCTTCTCGTCCGCGTCGAGCATGTCCACAAATGTTTTGATGTCGTCGCGATGGGCGATTCCGGCCTGCTCCTTGCGCATTTTCAAGCGCGCGACGGCTTCAGCGTTGTCGGGCAGTGGACGGCTCAAAATATCCTGCCAGTGCGCAACTTTTTCCGCCGGGGATTTTTTCACGTTCTTGCGAACCCAGTCGCACACTTCGCCGTCAGTGATGGAATTTTTCACGACTTCAATCATCTGTTCATGCGTCACGCCTGCCGCCTTGAGCCACATCCCGTCAAAACCTTTGCCGAGATTTTCGGTGTAATCCGAATGCAGTTTTCCCGCAAGATGCAGGCGGATTTTATCAATGTAGCGCGGCAGGTAACTCCAGCCGTCCATAGTTTCGCGCGGGCTGCGCGGATAAATGATTTCGTTCATGCGGGAATAATCGGAAGCCAGCCGCTGACTGTCAACTGTTACCAAAAACCAAAAATGTCGCGCGAAGCACGCGAAGTTGCGCGAAGAAAAAAATTCCCTTCGCCGTCTTCGCGGCCTTCGCGCGAGAAATTCAGTTGAAAAAATCCGCTGCGCTTCCATCTTCTCTGGCATGAAACGATTTGATTTTGATTTGGCCGTCATCGGCGGCGGCAGCGGCGGCTACGCGGCGGCGCGCACGGCGGCGGGTGCAGGTTTGAAAACCGTCGTCATCGAGGGCGGCGAAGAAGTCGGCGGCCTTTGCATCCTGCGCGGCTGCATGCCGACGAAGGCCATGCTCTACGCGGCGGAAGTGAAACATCTCGCCGAACACGCGGAAACGTGGGGTGTGCGCGCCGGAAAAGTCAGTTTTGACTTCGCGAAAGTCATGGCGCGAAAAAGCGCGCAGGTAAAAGATTTTGCGGATTATCGCGTGCAACAATTCAACGCCGGAAAATTCAAATTCATCCGCGCCAACGCAAAGTTTCTCGACGCGCACACTGTTCAATTAAGCAATGGCAAAAAATTGACTGCGAAAAGTTTTGTCATCGCCACCGGTTCAAGCGTTGCACCATCGCCGCTGCCGCAACTTGATGAAGTCGGCTATCTCACGAGCGACGATGCGGTGGCGTTGAAGA
>DATAUQ010000018.1:0-7353 GCA_036268155.1 Verrucomicrobiia bacterium
AGGGAAACGGCGGGAACAACGCCGCAGACTACTTGTCAATCCTGACCCGGCAACTGGATGAACACAGATCAGAATTGCAGATGCTCAAAACGCTTACGCTGGATGAAAATTTGGAACGGCTGCGGGGTGATTTTGCGCAACCGGGTTCCGGGTCGCAGTCAAACATCGTTTCACTGCAAAATTCGGTTTCCATGCCGCAGCCAAATCCGGCGAATGTCCCGACCAACAACCCTGCGGCACAAAATAATTTGCCCTCCAATCTGGGCGGATTTGAAGATTCCTATCTGCAGGCCAAGCAACAGTTGATATTATTGAAAGCGAAACGGGATGAGTTGAGCAAATTGGCACCCGATGCATTTGGGCTGGGCGATCTGGACACGGAGATCGTCAGCCAGGAAAAGCTTCTGGAAATTTACAAGGAGCAAAGCGAGGAACAATTGAAAAACCGTCAGCACACTCTTGAGTTGCAGGTCCAAGAATTGGAGGGCGAGGCCAAGGAAAAGGAATTAGAGGCGCTGAAGGTGAGCAAAGAACTGTCGGCTTACGAAGAACTCAAGGAAAATCACCAGCGATTGCAGACCTTGTATGACCAGATGCAGGCCAACCTGCAAACGCTGGACATGAACAAAGGAATCGGCCAGGAAAGCGTGACCATTCTGGAGCCGGCCACACCGGCAGTGCCGCTGCCTCCCGACAAGCGAAAGCATTTGATCATGGCGGGATTGATCAGCTTGGTTCTGGGGATTGGCATATTGGTGTTTATAAACCAATTGGATGACCGGCCCAGTTCCTTCACTGAATTGGAACAGCTTTTTGATCTGCCCGTATTGGGACAAATTCCCTTGGTGAAGGCAAAGGATAAAAAATCGGGGGTGACCGTCCTTCAATCGGATGATGACCGCTACCCGCTGATCGAAGCTTACCGCAGCCTTCGCTCCGCATTTCTTTACAAAGATTCTCTGAAGGGAGAGCCCAAGGATCAACCGAAGAGCATCGTCATAACCAGCGCCAGTCCCAATGACGGCAAATCAATGACTGCGGCCAACTTCGCCATCACTCTTGCCCAGGCGGGCGCGCGCGTGTTGCTGATAGATGCGGACTTGCGCCGGGGTTCGCTGCATACCCATTTCTCGGCGGTCGCCACCCCTGGTTTGGCCGAAGTGCTGGCGGGACAATGTGACTGGCTGGCAGCTGTCGTTCAGACTCCCATTCCTAATCTTCATTTACTGCCCTGCGGAACATCCCCGAGACACTCGCACAACCTTTTCGCAACGACCGGCAAGTTCCTTGCCGAAATAGCCGGACACTACGACTACTATATTTTCGATACAGCGCCTGTGATGGCGGCCGACGACGTCTTGAGTTTGTCTCCTCATGTGGATGGTCTCATCATGGTAATCCGTGCGGGATTTACTTCCGGGCGCATTGCGCATGTCGCCTTGGATTTGCTCCATTTGCGGCGGGTGAACGTGATGGGGCTGGTTTTCAACGCGGTTCATCCCAAAACCAGCGACTATTATTATTACCGGTTCAAAGAGTATTACCCGCAGCCGACAACGCCATGAAAGGTGATTGGTTGTTCGGTGCAAAGGGTGTGTCTGTAATTAAATTGCCGCAGAAGCAGGTAGGAAAGAAACGAACAAGCCTGGTTCCTGGCGGCACCTTTAATATGCGTTTTCCCGCCGGAAAAAAGTCTGCGCCATGATGCGAAAATCCAACCAAAGATTCCAATGTTCAAGATACCAAATGTCGTGACGAATGCGTTCCGCCAAATCAGTGTTGCCGCGCCAGCCGTTCACCTGTGCCCAGCCGGTGATTCCCGGTCGGCACATATGCCGCGCCTGATAATGCGGGATTTTATATTTGAATCGGGCGATCAACTCTGGTCGCTCCGGTCGCGGCCCCACCAGGCTCATTTGTCCCATTAGAACATTCCAAAACTGCGGCACTTCATCAACATTCCATTTTCGCATAAATACGCCAATTTGCAGCCTTCGCTGATCGTTTTGTTGTGCCCACTGCGCTTTTCCAGGAGTTTCTGCATTCATGTGCATACTGCGAATTTTAAAAATATAAAACAACCGCCCGTTTCGTCCCTGACGGAGCTGCTTGTATAAAATCGGACCGGGTGACTCCAAATAAACCAGGATTCCAAAGACTAGAATAAGCGGGACTGCCAATGCCAGCCCAACCAATGCGCCCGCCATGTCCATGGTTCGTTTTATGACCCGGTTTCTATATCCGCTCAATGGCAGACAATCAATGCCCAGTAATTGTATCCCCCCGATGTTTTCAGGATGAAGGCCTGAAATTAAAATCTCGAAAAAGTGAGGCACCATTTTGAATTGCACATGTTCGTTTTCACAGGCTTTCGCCACGGCTAAAACACCTTCGCGCTGCAGACTTTCAGACTCGGTGAGAACGGCGATGTTGATCGCATATTTTTTCAAGATGTCTCCCAATTCATGTAATGAACCCAAACGACACTCCTCCAGTTCCACAATGTGATTTGGTTTGTTGGCCTGGACCCAGCCGACAAATTTCATGTCGGAATTCTCTCCCAGCGCCTTTTGGATCCGCAAGGTCTGCGAACCCGCTCCAATGACAATCAGTCGCCGGCGCAAACGCGCGGACAAGGCGGGATGCCGGATGATCTGGCTCAACATCAAACGCCAGTTGTAAATGTTCAGGATAATAAGGAATACAGCGCAGACAAAAAATATCCATGGAACCGGTGGCTCAATCCGCACAATCAGGCTGATCCCGATAAAAGCCAGCAGGCAAAAGCCCATCGGCTCGATAAGTTTATGACAAACTTTTGAGGGGAACAGCAGGCTTCTATAATTGTATAGTTTTCTACCCATTAATCTCCAAAGAACAATTGCCGAGCCGAATAAGACCAGATTGCAACTTTTTGAAAGGGAAGGCATGGGCAGGTTCTTCATATAGGCAGGAATCAGAGCGCTTTGACACACCAGATTTGCCAAGAAAAAACCCAATACGATCATCGCAAAATCGCCCACAATGGCGGTCATTGACAAAATATTTTCCAATGATTCTCGGGAATAGTGTTTGGTCTCAAAGGCGGGATTTCCGCCATCCTGCGACTCACCCCGGTGTGTTTTGTTCTCCCGCTTTCGGTGGAGCGTTCTTCTCCGGGTTGCAGTATCTGCCAGTGAACTTCCATCCAACAAGCGCAATCCGACTTTTGATGCCAAACTCAAATTCCGCGACCGGAACCGTTTGATGGCACCAAAAATTTTCCATGTGATCAATAAGGCCACCACAACAAATACGATGCTCCAAATGCCGCCAAAACCCAAAGGAATCATAAGTTAAACAACTTCCAGTGAAGTGAAGAATGTGGAAGAAAAACGAGAATACAAACTTGTCGCCCGACAATGGAAAAAATAAAACTGAAAGACTTCTCAATGGCGAGCGTTATGTGGTCCGAATATTCAGAAAAGTTTTGGAAACCTGCCATATCGGCCTGTCCGGTTGCCTCCAAACCTTGATAAAAGTGAATCATGGTCATCGCAAGACATGAGCATATTGAGTTTAACATCGAATTTGTCGAACCAACTGATTAAAAGACTTAATGTTTTTAGGATTAAATTTACAGTTTTTTATCCCTATAACAACTTTCTCGCACGTTTAATGCCATTACTCAATCAAATGGAAAGTATTGCCCTATAGCCACCTCGTTTGCTGCTTATTTACATTAACTTATGTTAAAATTTACTTTTAATATTATTTTAGACCTAATTTGGCATTATTTTTTTATTGAATAAAATGTAAATATTTCCGACGTTTGTTTAATGAACTCTGACAATTATAACAATATCATGCTCGATGGTTTCTATTGAACCGAAAGTTGTCGATAAACTTAACAAAAGCTATAAGATTTCATAAAAGATAAACTATTTATTATAGCATGAACCAAGATTTCTAATGAATTTCATGTGAGAAATTTTAATTCATGTCGCCAAGCTTTACATCTCTTTGCTTTGAGCGGAAAAAATGGAGAATATTTTATATCAAGCGATTTCAACTTAACAATTTAATAGTTAATTTGTTACACCTTTTTATTGAGCTTTTACCCAAGCCTCTGAAAAACTTGGCATTTGATGTGCTAGCAACCTATCATAAGGTAGTTAGTTTTCTGAATACCATGGGGAGCAATAGCAAATGAAAAACAAATTTTCGATTACAGGGCAAAGTGAATTAACCATTGGAGTTGTGGCGCTGGCTTTGGTTATGGGTGCCGCTGATGCGAGTGCGGATTTGATTCCCTATGGAAATGTCGGGACACCAAATCCAACCATCTATACCTTTACCGCCACCGCGTCTGGTGACATCATGGCCTACTTCGCCGGCTCTTCGGCCGGCTACGACACCGAAATCGGGATGCTCGTTAATGGCGTTCCAACGGGGATCGTCGGTCTGGACGATCACTCTTCTACCGTGGGTCAAAGCTTGGATCTTGGCTTTGCAAGCGCTGGTTCCACGCTGGTGTTCGAGCTTATAAACAATTCACTGGGATTGTCAGCGTATTCCGATCCGTCGCTTAATCTTCCTTACGACGTCGCAGGTGAAACAGCCAATGGACACAACCACATATATTCCACGGCATATACGGCCACGAGTGACATAGGCGGTAGTCTTCCTATACCGTTAAGCGCTAAAATTCCTGCAGGGACATATGTCGGATTCGAGGATCTGCCATTTAATGGGTTTGGCGCCTCTGTGGTCAACAACTCGGATTTTGACTACAACGATGAAACTTTCATTTTCACCGACGTTTCAACCACGACCAGCACTGTGCCCGATTCCGGTTCTTCGCTCATCCTCCTCGGCATTGGCTTCACCGGCATCTGCTTGCTGCACCGTCGTCTGTGCGCTTGACAAGATTCTGGATTCCCATCAAACCAAAACGCGGGAATTGTCCGGAAAATCACGGGAAAATCATTGGAATACACCGCATGAAACAGCAGTAAATTATTTTGTTCATTTTCTATTGAACAAAATGGACAGTTTGTTATCATTCACGAATGGATGTGGTTTTCACAGAGAAGACGAAGGACATCATCAAGGCAAATGGCAGCGCCTTGCGGCTGCAACCCGCCGAGGTTGAGGTCATTCATCTCTTTGTCCAATTTGCCGGAGCCCTCGGGCAACCGCGTTCAGTCGCCGAAATCTACGGTCTGCTTTTCGTTTCTGAAAAGCCGCTTGCCATGGACACGCTCATTGAACGCCTGCACTTGAGCAAAGGTTCCGCCAGCCAAGGCTTGAAATATCTTCAAGACTTGGGCGCGGTGCGGACGATGTATGTCGCAGGCGACCGCCGGACGCATTACGAAGCCGTCGCCGAATTGCGAAAACTGGCTGGACGCTTTTTGCGCCAGCAGATACTTACTCATTTTGAGGACAGTGAAACCCGGCTAGATCGCATCGCCGCCCAAACGCAAAAACTTTCAGACGGACAGCGCAAGCACATCAATGAACGAATCAAATTGCTGCGTCGCTGGGAACGGGCTGGGCGGCGGGTATTGCCGTTCGTGCTGAAAATGCTGGGTGGCGATTAAAATTAAATCATCCGGCCAGCCAAGGGCAAAAGTGCCTCGACCGACAAAAATTACAAAAGCGTCAAAGGTTTCCCGCAGAAAGCTTGCAGGAATTCCAAGTGCGGCGCTTGATTAAAATGGCAGCAGCAAAAAAATTGATCCTTGAACCCGGGCGTGCCGCGAAAAATTACTGGCGCGACTTGTTTCATTACCGCGAGCTGTTTTTCATCCTGGCCTGGCGTGACGTCATCGTGCGTTACAAGCAGACCGCTGCGGGCGCGGCTTGGGCGCTCATTCAGCCATTGATGAGCATCATCATCATGACTGTCATTTTTGGAAATGTGGCCGGCTTGTCATCGGAAGGCGGCGCGCCTTACGCCATTCTGGTTTGTGCCGCCCTGCTGCCCTGGCAATTTTTTGCCAATGCACTTTCTTTGGCCAGCCAAAGCGTGGTCAACAATGCCAATTTAATTTCAAAGATATATTTCCCGCGCATGATTGTTCCAGCCAGCTCCATTGTCGTTTCGCTGGTGGATTTTATGGTTGCATGTTCCATTCTGGCCGGACTGATGGTCTGGTATCATTTTTGGCCTACTTGGCGGATGCTCGCCCTGCCTGCGCTCGTTCTTTTGGCGATCGTGGCTGCGCTGGGGCCGGGATTGATCCTGACCGCGTTGACTGTTCGTTACCGCGACTTTCGCATGATCATCCCGTTTATCGTGCAATTCGGATTGTATGTGTGCCCGGTCGCCTATAGCAGTGGCGTGATTCATGACAAGCTCGCAAAAAAATTTGGGGAGGAGCTTGGGGAAAAGTTCTTTCTCCTCTACTCATTGAATCCCATGGTCGGGGTCATTGATGGATTCAGGTGGGCAATCCTTGGAAGCTCGCGCGCCTTTTACTGGCCGGGATTTATAGTGTCCTTGGGACTGGCGGCGGTGTTGTTGGTGATCGGCATTTTTTACTTTCGCAAAATCGAACGCACTTTTGCGGACATCATTTAATTATCATGCCTGACACCGTCATCCGCGTCGAGAATCTCTCCAAGAAATATGTTCTGGGAAAGGGTGGAAATTCTGACGGCCTGCGGCATTTGATCCACGATTTTGTCGCCACTCCTTTTCACTGGCTTAAAAATTTGAATCGTGCGGCGTCCAAGGCGCAGGATTCGGAAATCAAGGACCGCAGACCGCCTGAAATTTTTTGGGCGCTGAAAGATGTTTCGTTCGAGATCAAGCAAGGCGAGGTGGTGGGCATCATCGGACGCAATGGCGCCGGGAAAAGCACGCTCTTGAAAATCTTGAGCCGGATCACGGAACAGACTGAAGGCCGCGTGGAGATCACCGGCAGGGTGGCGAGCTTGCTGGAGGTGGGCACCGGCTTTCATCCCGAACTGACCGGGCGTGAAAACATTTTCCTGAACGGCGCGATTCTGGGCATGAGCCGGGCGGAGATAAGAAAAAGGTTTGACGAGATCGTGGCGTTTGCGGAAGTGGAAAAGTTTCTGGACACGCCGGTCAAACGCTACAGCAGCGGTATGTATGTGCGCCTGGCTTTTGCCGTGGCCGCGCATCTGGAGCCGGAAATCCTGATTGTGGACGAGGTGCTGGCCGTTGGCGATGCCCAATTTCAAAAAAAGTGCCTGGGTAAAATGCAGGACGTGAGCAAAGGCGGTCGAACCGTCCTGTTTGTGAGCCACAATATGGCCATGATGAAAGCATTCTGCGAGTCTGTCGTATGGCTCAACCAAGGGAAGATGTTGGAACGTGGAACTCCACAAGACGTGATC
>DATAUQ010000019.1:0-23227 GCA_036268155.1 Verrucomicrobiia bacterium
TGCGCGGCGTGGGCAGCAACGGGCCGGTCGTAGAAATGAAGGGCAGCCATGTCGCCTTGCGCGGGCGCGGCATCATTGACGGCAGCCAATGTCCGAGGCACACGCGCAATCTGCTCTACATCCAGGACGCGGACGACGTCACCGTGGAAGGCGTGACCCTGCGCGACTCAAGCACCTGGAACGTCCCCATCCGCCGCTGCCACGGGGTGACGCTTGCCAACGTAAAGGTCTTCGGCTGCCGCGCCAATTCCGACGGCTTCGACATCTGCAACAGCACCGACGTGACCGTGGACGGCTGTTTTCTGCGCACGCTCGACGACCTGATCGTCATCAAGAGCGACAAGGGCCAGGGAAAAGTGCATCACGTCGTGGTGCAAAATTGCGTGCTCTGGAACCAGGTGGCACACGCGCTGTCCATCGGCGCCGAACTGCGCGAGGATGTGGACGACGTGCTGTTCACCAACTGCGATGTCATTCACGACACCGGACGGGAATGGACGCTGCGCATTTACCACTGCGATTCTGCCACCGTCAGCAACGTCCGTTTTGAAAACATCCGCGTGGAAGAATCGCGCCGGTTGATTTCCTTGTGGATCAACAAGGCCATCTGGTCACGCGAAGCCGAGCGCGGGCATATTCAAGACGTGACCTTCCGCAACATCCAGGCCGTCACCGCCAATCCGCCACGCGTTGAGTTGCTGGGCTTCGACGCCGGACATGACATCGAAGGCGTGAACTTTGACCACGTCGTCATCAATGGCCGGCCACTGGCGTCTGCCGACATAACGACCAACGATTTCGTGCGGCAAGTGACAGTGGAACCTTGAGGCGCGAGTTGCTGATGAACACGCTGCAACCATCTGGCCGAGAAAATTTCGGCGCTGGCAAATGATAAAATGGCGGGCAGCGGGTGAATTTCATTTCCGGTTTTGACGTAATACAAAACCTTGACGACAAAAACGGCGTCAAAAGAATTCGCAGGATGGTGATTTTGTTCGCGGTCGCCATCGGCGGAAAAATTTTGACACGGATTGCGCGGATTTGCACGAATGGAATGTTGCCTGCACATTGCCGTCAAAGCCAACATCATCAGCGTGCTTCGTCGTCGTAGTCGAGCAACCTCGCGAAATAAAAACAGCCGCCTGCGACCAGAGCCGCCGCCACGACGATGATGATGGCCTGCGTGCCGGGTTGTTTCAGGTCGTTTGACCAGTCCTCGATGAGTTCGCCCTGCTTGCCGTAAAGGATTGCCATCTGTCGCTGCGCGGGCTTGTTGAATCCGACCATTGAAAGATCATCGGATAAATCCTCTGAGCGAGTTCCGATCCAATAAACAACTCCCGCACCAATAATTCCCGACAGCAGAATGACAATACCGATTATTTTTAACCGTCGCGAAAGCCGCCTGGACAATGAAATCGGATTGGACGTTTTTTCATTCACTGCGGCGCGCCAATCCGGTTTTGAATTTTCCTTAAACTTTTTTTGGCGGTGGCACATCAATGCCCAGCGCATCGCACAAATCCATTTCGTGCTCCTGCTCCTGGATGATGATGTCGCGCAGAATTTCGCTCAACGCATATTCTTCCAGCGCCTCCGCCTGGCGGATGCGCTGGCGATAATTGGCGATGGTTTCGCGTTCATTTTCCAGATCCGCGCGCAACATCGTTTTTGCATCGTCCGAAGTCTTGACCGGCTTGGGGATGGTGCAGGGCATTCCGCCGAGATAATCAATCTGCTTGGCGAGTTTGAGCGCGTGCGCCAATTCCTCGCCCGCGTGCGCTTCCAGTTCGCGCGCGATGTCCATGTATTCCGCGCCCTTGAGCGTCTGGCTGTAGACTGTGTAGGCGATGACCGCCTGATATTCCCGTGCCAGATCGTCGTTGAGCAGCGCGACCATTTTTTCACGGGAGATGTTCAAATTTTCGGACGTGTTGTTTTTAGCCATAATGAAAATAATTACACCAAAAGTTTTTGATGGGCAATAGCGCGATGAAAAATTTTATCGTTTCCCGCGTTGAACCAATGAAACAATAAATATCACCAAAAACACAACGAACAGAACGCGAGCAACTGTCAAGGCAATGCCCTCGATCCCAAACAAGCCGAGCGCGCCCGCGAGCAATCCGATGAGCAGAAAAACCAACACATAATAAAGCATAAATAAAAGGTTGAGGTTGATTTTGAACTGTGAACCAATCTTATGCCGATAATGCCGCAGCGCAATGGGTTATTTCATCGCCTGTCTGCAACTGGTCGGGTCCAAATTTTTTGAACAAGTCATCAGCAAGGTTGATTCATCGTCTGAACTTGTCGCGATGCTTTTCCTCCTCCTGCATTTTCAAGTCTGCAAACGTGGAAGTAGTGGTAGCGCTTTTTCTGGGTTTTTGGAGGGAGAGCGCGTCAATGCGCTGGATCATTTTCATCTTGTTGGAACAGTAGAGCAGCGCCGTTTCATCGGTGATCAAATCCTGTTCGTAAGCTTTGAAGAGAGATTGTTCAAAACTGTGCCAGCCATAAATGGTGCCGGCTTCAATGATGTCATCCAGTCGGCGGCCTTCGTTTTCGCCCAGCAAAATGGCTTCACGCGTGCGCAGATTGCTGCCCATCATTTCCGTGACCAGCAGTCTGCCGCCGGCAATCGTCGGAACGAGCCGCTGGCTGATGACGTAGCGCATTGAACCCGCCAGCCGTTCGCGCATCTGGGCTTCCTCATCCGTGCCGAACATGCCGATGATGCGGTTGACCGTCATTGCGGCGCTGGTCGTGTGCAGCGTGCTGAAAACCAAATGGCCGGTTTCGCCGGCGTTGAGCACGATCTCCATCGTTTCGCGGTCGCGGATCTCGCCGATGAAAATGATTTTTGGCGCCTCCCGCATGGCGGCGCGCATGCCTTTGTGAAAGCTGTAAAAATCGCGCCCCAATTCCCGTTGGCTGAACGTGGACTTGATCGGCGAAAGCACAAATTCAATCGGGTCTTCCAGCGTAAGAATATGGATGTTCCGCGTCTTGTTGATTTCGTTCAGCATGGCGGCGATGGTGGTCGTCTTGCCCATGCCCGTGCCGCCGGTCACAAAGATGATACCGTTTTTTTCCTTGATGATCTCCGCGAATGTCGGACCCAGTTTGAGCGTGTCAAAAGTCGGGATCAGCGGTTTCAAGTGGCGCAACACCATCGCGTAATTTCCGTTTTGAAAGTAAATGTTGACGCGAAACCGGCAGGCATTTTTAAGCGTATAACCGCAATCGCATGAGCCATGCTCCTTCAAATCCTGCAGCAGGCGCGGGTTATTGTTGATGATGATATTCGCCATGCCCTCGATGCGCTCGCTCGTCAGCGCGGATTCGGCCAATTCATGAACAAACGGCTTGAGTTCGCCTTGCGTCTCCACCTGCATCGGCCTTCCGGCCACAAAAAGCAGATCCGAGATTCCATCGGCGAATTCAATCATCGCCGCCAGCAATTTATCGAGTTCTTCTTTATTCATGATTGCGCTTTCAAGCTTATGTATTTTTGATTTGCATGTCTACCTTCCAGCCCGCGCGCAACTCCGGCAACGCGCCCAACTGGTCGAGCACAAATTCTTTGAACGTGTCGTCAGGCATAAATTATTTGTCTAGAAATCGTATGAGCATAACCAGCAAAACAAATATCAACGGGGAAAATATATTCAGAATCAATCCGGCGAGGGCGATTCTTTTCATTTTACCTCCATATTTTCTTCCATAAACGAATCCGATGATCGCCGGAATTAATCCACAAAAAGGCGTCCAACAAAACAACAAACCAAGCGCGATACAAACTTTGCCGACAAATGACACGTGCTTGACCAAAAGATATTTCAATGTCAACGGATTGCTTTGTGCCAATTCCTCCAACGAACATTTTGCAATCATTTCTTTGCAACAAGAATCACATCGGACAAACACGGTGTGAAAAGGAAACAATGGCACGAGATGAAACAGCATCAGCCATTCAGTGCATTTGCGGCTGTGAGCGTTTGTATGTTGACTGCACCAGAGACAATCAACTGTTAATTCCGGACCGGGAACTTCTTTCACGATTGTGCCGAGTAAGAAGTGCATGAGAAATCATTTAACTTTTCTGCGCTTCCTTCGCCCAGGTGTCTTTCAACGTAATTGTGCGATTGAAAATTAGTTTTTGCGAGTTGGAATCTTTGTCCAAAGTGAAATAACCGAGGCGCTCAAATTGATAACGGTGCTCCGCACGGGCGTCTTTCAATGATGGCTCAAGTTTGGCGGTGATGACTTCGAGCGAGCGCGGGTTGAGGACGGATTTGAAATCGCGCGTCTTCCCTGTCGCGCCAGAGCTTGCAGCGGCGGCGGATTCCGGCTCGGCCTCGGTGAAGAGGCGGTCGTAAAGGCGCACCTCGGCGTCAAGTGCGTGCGCGGCGCTCACCCAATGGATCGTGCCCTTGACCTTGCGCGCGGAAGTCGCGCCGCCACTTTTGCTGTCGAGGTCGGCGGTGCAGCGCAGTTCGGTGATGTTGCCGCTGGCGTCCTTCACCACTTCGTCGCACTTGATGATGTAGGCGTATTTCAAGCGCACTTCGCCGCCGGGTTTCAACCGGAAAAATTTCGGCGGCGGAATTTCCTGAAAATCATCGCGCTCGATGAACAGTTCGCGGCTGAACGGAATCTTCCGTCGGCCCGCGCTTTCGTCTTCGGGATTATTGACGGCGTCGAGTTCCTCGACTTTGCCTTCGGGAAAATTCGTGATGACAACTTTGATCGGCCGCAAGACGGCGAGCCGGCGCAGCGCGCGTTTGTTCAAGTCTTCGCGGATGGCGTGTTCCAAAACCGCAACGTCGGTAAGGCCGTTGAATTTTGTGATGCCGATGTTGTAGGCGAAGTTGCGCAACGCTTCCGCCGTGACGCCGCGACGACGGATTCCGCAAATCGTCGGCATTCGCGGATCGTCCCAGCCGGTGACAAGTTTTTCTTCCACGAGCTGCATGAGCTTGCGTTTGCTCAAAACCGTGTAGCTCAAATTGAGCCGCGCGAATTCATATTGTTTCGGCAACGCGCGCGGCAAACCGAGCGATTCGAGAATCCAATCGTAAAGCGGGCGATGCACTTCAAATTCCAAAGTGCAAATGCTGTGCGTGACGCCTTCGATGTAATCGCTCAAGCCATGCGCGAAATCATACATTGGATAAATTTTCCACTTCGCGCCGGTGTGATGATGCTCGGCGTGGCGGATGCGATAAAGAATCGGGTCGCGCAGCCAGATGTTGGACGACGCCATGTCAATCTTCGCGCGGAGCGTGCGCGCGCCGTCGGGAAATTCGCCGTCGCGCATGCGCCGGAACAGATCGAGATTTTCTTCCGGCGTGCGATTGCGGAATGGCGAATCTTTGCCCGGACGATCCGGTGCGCCGCGATAAAATTCCATGTCCGCCGGCGACAGATCGCAGACGAAGGCTTTGCCGCGTTCGATCAATTGCTCGGCGTAATCGTAAATCTGGTCGAAGTAATCGCTCGCGTAAAAGGGTTCGAACTTCGTTTCTGAATTTTTGCGTTCAGTTTCCGACGTTCCGAAAATCGGCGGCAGAAAAAAATCGCGCTTGCCGTCGCCGCTGATGGTTTCGGGCGTTTTGCCTTTCGGTTTGAGACCGAGCCGATCTTCGGCCCAGTCACCGATGAGCCAGTTGACATCTTCCTGGATCGAATCCACATACTCGATGTCTTCCTTCGCCGGATTCGTGTCGTCCATGCGCAGATTGCAAACGCCGCCGAACTCGCGCGCGATGCCGAAGTTCAGGCAGATGCTTTTCGCGTGACCGATGTGCAGATAACCGTTCGGCTCCGGCGGAAAGCGCGTGTGGATGCGCGGATATTTTTGCCCGGCAACGTGCTTGGCTACAATGTCGCGGATGAAATCGGATGGCGCAGGCGCGGGTTCTTTATTTTCCAGATTCATAAATTCGGACAAAAGCTAACAAAGAAAATTCCAATTGCCAACGAAGCAAAGTTGTCTCGCGAAGGACGCGAAATTTCCAGGGCGAAACTGGTGATTTCGAACTGCAAAAAACTCCGCTTATTTTATAGAAACAGCAGCAGTCAATTGCCAGCCATTTCCAGAATTTTTCCGAGAATCTGCCGGATGTCTTCGTTGTGCTGTTGCGAGGCGATGCCGAAAGCGTGGATGATGGCGAGCAGCAGATCGGAGTTCGCGCGGGTGAAGTCGTAATAAACCGTCTCCTTGGATCTGGCGCTGCCGGGTTTGCGCGGCGAGCCGTCCATCGCCAGCACTTCCGCCATCGGCAGGCAGACATAAACCATCGCCTGATAACCGACGGCGCGCTGCTTCTGCTTGAGCTGGATCTGCACCCAGCCGTGCGGCGTGGATTTGGTGAACTGCGGCAACCGCTGGACGGCGCTTTGAAATCCGTCCGCAGCGGCATTGGTTGAAACTTCAACTTGCACGGCCTGGTTTTCTTCAAATTCGGACGGCGGGATTTTTTTCAAAACTTCAATTTCGTGAATCAAATCATTTGTCGAAAGAATCCCAATTCGCACTGCGTCAAAAATAATCTTGGAAAGCTCGTGGCCATATTTCGTCTCGCCGTTGCGGATGAATGTGATTTCAGGAACAACGCTTGGACTGTTCGTGTTCGGAATGTCGTAGCCGATCTGCCATTCGAGATAATGTTTTTCGCCGAGCGAAACTTTTGAAGGCGCGACAGGCAGGCCGAAACCGTCGGAGGATTTTTCTTTCACGCGCACTTTGCCCGTCACGTCCGTCAGTGGCAGGCGAACGCGGATGGAATTTGTCAAAGTTTCAATACGAACAAATTTATAATCTGCGTCGGCGCAAAATGCGCGGAAAACGAAACAAGCAAAGGCGATCAGAATGACGGCAATTTTTCGTTTCATAATTTGAAATTCCATTCGTCGGTTGAATATTTTTGCATGGCGAGCTTTTGGATTTCCTGTTTCGGAAAACCTTTCAATTCTTCAATCGCGTTCCATGATTGTTTCAATGCAGTCTTCACTGTGTCCGCCAGCAGGTTTAAGTTCGTCAGAAATTCGCCGTGGCTGCGGCTCGCGCGATAATCGGGTTGCTTCGACGGCATTTTCAAAAATGCCGCGACGAGCGCTAGATTGAAGTTCAAAAGAAACGTTCCATGAAACAGCAAGAAGTTTTTTTTCCGTCGCTGCGAATTGCCGGAAGATTTCAGGCCGTCCAGCGCAAGGTCGGTATGACCCCGAACAAAAATTTTCGATTTTAAGAGTGTTTCAATCGCCGCGCGGTTTTTCTCCATGATGAATTCGTTGGCTGACGTGATGGTGCGGCAAGGGCCATCTTCGGTGATCCGCAAAATGAGCGCGTAATTCAAACAACCCGCGCCTTGCAAAACAGTTCCGCCGCCGGAACAGCGGCGGAAAATAGGGGTTTGTTTGGCGCGACAATTTTCGATGTTCACTTCCGTCGCAATTTTGTTCGCGTAGCCGACGACGACAAAAGTTTTCGGCGATTCCCAGAAACGCAGGATTTCTTCGCCGTCGTTTTCCTCGCGCCAATCGAGGAGCGCCTCGTCGCACGCGAGATTTTCGGCGGGCGAGGGGAGCGAGAGGTCGAGATGTTTCATTTTGCGGCGCTGATTTGACTGGCGTTGGCGGTCAAGTTGGGTTTTATTTGTCTGCGCGCTTTTGCGTGTTTGAAGAATTGATTAACACAGTGAACATCGAGAAAAAAGAAATTTACGGTTCGCGCTCCCACTCCGCTTCGCCGTCGGGAAATGGCAATGGCGACAAGTGGGGCGAATCACTGCAATCTGTTTTTGAACTTTCCCTGCAAAGCCAGGGGCCGGAGCGCACGGCGCAACTGCTTGAAAAGCTGGCGGATCAATTGCGGTCAGTGCCGCGTCCGTCTTCGGGATTGACGACGCCTTACGTCAACACGATTCCCGTCGCGTCCGAACCGAAATATCCCGGCGACTGGCGCGTGGAAAATCGCATCAAAAGTTTGATGCGCTGGAACGCGATGGCAATGGTCGTCAAGGCGAACTCCACCACGAATGTTGGCGGTCATATTTCCAGCTACGCCTCGGCGGCGACGCTTTACGAGATCGGATTCAACCATTTCTTCCGCGCCGCAACCGAAAATTTCACGGGCGACCAGATTTATTTTCAAGGCCACGCTGCGCCGGGAATTTACGCGCGCGCGTTTCTCGAAGGCCGCTTGAGCGAGACGCATCTGCAAAATTTCCGGCAGGAACTCGCGGAAGGCGGCGGGCTGTCGTCGTATCCGCATCCGTATCTGATGCCGGAATTCTGGCAGTTCCCGACGGTTTCGATGGGGCTTGGCCCGATTGGTTCGTTGTATCAGGCGCGTTTCAATCGTTATCTGAAGGCGCGCGGTTTGATTTCCGGCGAAGAACCAAAGGTCTGGTGCTTCGTCGGCGACGGTGAGTCGGACGAACCCGAATCGCTCGGCGCCATCACGCTCGGCGCGCGCGAAGGTCTCGATAATTTAATTTGGGTCATCAACTGCAATCTACAGCGGCTCGACGGGCCGGTGCGCGGCAATGGAAAAATCATTCAGGAACTCGAAGGTTTATTTTGCGGCGCGGGCTGGAATGTCATCAAAGTGATTTGGGGCAGCGAGTGGGACGAGATTATTTCGCGGGACAAAAGTGGTTTGTTGCTCAAGCGCATGGAAGAATGCGTGGACGGCGAATATCAAAAGTATTGCGTCGAGCCGGGCAGTTACACGCGCGAACATTTTTTTGGAAAATATCCCGAACTGCTCGAACTCGTGAATCATTTGAGCGACGAGCAGATTCATAAATTATTGCGCGGTGGCCACGACACGAAAAAAGTTTATGCGGCCTACAAAGCCGCCGTTGAGCACAAAGGCCAGCCGACGGTGATTCTCGCAAAAACTGTCAAAGGTTACGGCCTCGGCGAAGCGGGCGAAGGCCGCAACATCACGCACAACCAGAAAAAAATGAATGAAAAGGAACTTCGCGAATTTCGCGGACGTTTCAATATTCCGATTTCCGACGACGTGATCGCGGAGACGCCATTTTATCGTCCACCCGCCGAAAGCGCGGAAATAAAATATTTATTGGAGCGCCGCAAAACACTCGGCGGTTTTCTGCCGCAAAGAAAATTCAAGCCCGTCGTGCTCGACGTACCGAAGCTGGATTATTTCGCGGACTTTTTCAAGGCGTCAAACTCGGAAATTTCCACGACCACGGCTTTTGGAAACGTGCTGCGCGCTTTGCTGCGGCACAAAGGCATCAGCAGAAATATCGTCCCGATCATTCCTGACGAAGCGCGCACGTTCGGGCTCGACGCATTTTTTCGCGAGATCGGAATTTATTCATCAAAAGGTCAACTTTACGATCCCGTGGACAAAGAATCTTTACTTTATTATCACGAGGCGAAGGACGGACAGATTTTGGAAGAAGGCATCAGCGAGGCCGGTTCCATGGCGTCGTTCATCGCATCGGCTACAAGTTACGCGACACACGGCGTGCCGACGATTCCATTTTACATTTACTACTCGATGTTCGGCCCGCAACGCGTCGGCGATCAATTCTGGCTCGCCGGTGACATCAAGGCCAAAGGCTTTTTGCTCGGCGCTACTTCCGGCCGCACGACGCTCAACGGCGAAGGTTTGCAACATCAGGACGGCCACAGCCTGCTCCACGCCAGCACGATCGCGACGTGCCTGCCTTATGATCCGGCATTCGCCTTTGAACTCGCAGTCATCATTGCGGACGGATTGCGCCGGATGTATGTCGAGGGCGAGGAAATTTTTTATTACCTCTCGCTCTACAACGAAAATTACGCGCAGCCGCCGATGCCTGCGGGCGTGGAAGACGGAATCCTGAAAGGGCTTTACAAATTCAAGCCCGGCGCGGAAGATAAAAAAATCAAGGCGCACATTTTCGGCAGCGGAACAATTTTGCTTTCCGCGCTCAAGGCGCAAACAATCCTCGCGGAAAAATACGGCGTCAGCGCCGATGTCTGGAGCGCGACAAGTTACAAACTGCTCCGCACGGATGCCATTCGCTGCCAGCGCTGGAATATGCTGCACCCGGCGGAAGCGCCGAAGAAAAATTACGTCGAAACTTTGCTGGCAAAAGAGCAAGGCGCATTTGTCGCTGTTTCCGACAACGTTCGCACGGTTCCCGACCAGATTGCGCCGTGGGTTCCCGGCGGACTGTTCACACTCGGCACGGATGGCTTTGGCCGCAGCGACACGCGGACGCGGTTGCGGAGATTTTTTGAAGTGGACGCTGAATCCACCGTCATCGGCACGCTTTACGCACTGGCGGAAAAAGGTTTGATTGGCCGCGAAGTCGTTGCGCAGGCGATCAAAGACCTTGGCGTTGACCCGGAAAAAATCCAGCCGCAAATCGTTTAGCGAAGTTACGGTAACGACTTATTATTCGGTGAGTTTTTCACATTCCAATGACTTTGCGATTTAACTGGTTAAATCGCGGATTCCAGCACATGATTGGCAATGAGCAAAACCAAGCTTAAGCCCAAGGCCAAGTCTGCGTCCAAGACCCCGCCCCGCGCCCGCCAGCAACCGCTGGAAACCGGCCAGGTCTGGCGCATGGCGGAATTAAACCTGCAAGTCGGGTTGGTCGGCAAATTGCTGGTGCATTACAAACTGGCCGCGCCGAATGCCGTCAGGGTTTCCAATTCCGTCGGCGGTCGGGCGGCGGTGGAAAAATATTTGAAATCCAACAAGGCGGTTTTGGTCAAGACCGACAAGTCGGTCGCGGTCAAGTTGAACAAAAATGGTTTTGCCAAAGCCTGACTGGGAAATCCGCCGGGCAAATTTGGCCGGCAAATTTTCCACTCGACAAATCGCAAAGCGATTTGTCTAGGCTAATTGAGGGTTCAGGCGCAATATCAACCATGATAAAAAACAAGTCGACGCGCCGTCCCCGTCCGCAACCGCTGGAAACCGGTCAGGTCTGGCGCATGGCCGAGGCGAATCTTCAGGTGGGCATGATCGGCAAGCTGCTGGTGCATTACAAACTGGGCAAGCCGAACGCCGTCCGCGTCGCCAATTCTTGCAGCGGCATAAAAACCATCGAGAAATATCTGAAGACGAACAAAGCGGTCTTGGTTTGAATGGCCGGACGGTCGAAATTCAATTACTTCCTGCAATCGTTTTCCGATTGCTTGCCAAAATGCCGGGACACGGCAAATTTAGCGCATGGCTGAAACCAAACCGCATCAGCGCCGGGGATTTTTTCACCGACATTCGTTGAGCGTGGCCGCCATCGGATTGCTTGCATTGTGGATTGTGTGCTATTGTTATTCCGATCCATCCACGCATCTTGGCTCATTTTTTGGCAATGCCATCGCTGATTGGAGCGGGTCGGTCATCATCATTCTTGGCACGAAGTATCTGCTGGAATTCCATTCCGCCGAGAGCCGACGCGTGAAAGGGCGGCTGCTCAATCCGTTTCTGAACTTTCTGTGGCGGCATTCGCTGCTGATTTTCATCGGGTTGACGGGCATCGGCTGGGCGATTTTGTTTTGTAAAATGGATGCGAACAGCAAATGGGGACAAGTCGTCGGTAACATCGTGTCGGAATGGGTGCAGATGGGCGGCTTGGTGTTTCTCACGAAGCGGCTGATCGAACGAGGCTCGAAGGACAGCAATTGAACGCGCCCGGCAAATTTCCTTTTCTTCAATCGTTTTCCGGTTATCCTGTTGCGCTCGATATTCGTTGAATTGTTGAACCGGCTTCCGCTTTAACCATTCAACGATTTAACAAATTACGAAATGGACGCCGCACACATTAGAAATTTCAGCATCATTGCCCACATTGATCACGGCAAGACCACGCTCTCGGATCGTTTGCTTCATCGCACCGGCACGATCGCCACGCGCGACATGTCGGCGCAATTGCTCGACTCGATGGATTTGGAGCGCGAGCGCGGCATCACCATCAAGGCGCATCCGGTCACAATGCTTTACAAGGCGCGCAACGGCGAGACTTACGAGTTGAACCTGATTGACACGCCCGGCCACGTGGATTTTTCCTACGAAGTTTCCCGCAGCTTGAGCGCGTGTGAAGGCGCGTTGCTCATCATTGACGCCGCGCAGGGCGTCGAGGCGCAGACGGTCGCCAACGTGCATCTGGCGATGAAACAAAATCTGCTGATCATCCCTGTCATCAATAAAATTGACCTGCCGCACGCAAATGTCGCATTGGCGAAAACGCAGCTTGAAGACATTCTCGCGATTCCCGCCGAGACCGCGATTTCCGCCAGCGCGAAAGAGGGAATTGGCATTGACGAAATTCTGGAAGCGATTGTCGAGCGCATTCCGCCGCCGAAACCGACGGGCGCGCCGAGCTTGCAGGCCTTGGGCTTTGATTCCTATTTTGATACTTACAAAGGCGTCGTCACGCACGTCCGTGTTTTCAACGGCGAATTGAAAGCCGGACAAATGGTAAAACTTTTGCACTCCGGCAAAACGGTCGAGGTCAAGGAAGTCGGCAGCTTCAACCCGAAACCCTACGCGCGCGAAAAATTGGAAGTCGGCGAGACGGGTTATTTCACCGCCAACATCAAGACGCCGAAGGAAGTGAAGATGGGCGACACGATCACCGATTCACGCAATCCTTCCGGCGTATTGCCCGGCTTTCAGGAAATTCATCCGATGGTGTTCAGCGGCATTTATCCAATCAACACGGCGGATTACGAGCAATTGAAAGTGGCGATGGGCAAATTGCAGTTGAACGATTCGGCGTTCGTCTATTCGTCGGAAAGTTCCGTTGCGCTCGGTTTCGGATTCCGTTGCGGCTTCCTTGGCTTGTTGCATCTGGAAATCGTGCAGGAACGGTTGCGCCGCGAATACAATATGGACATCATCGCGACGTATCCCAGCGTCATCTACAAAGTGACGATGAACGACGGCACGATGAAACAGATTGATAATCCGGTATTCATGCCCGATCCGAGCCACATCGCTAAAATTGAAGAGCCGATGGTGAAGGCATTTGTGATTTGTCCGAACGAAAACATCGGCGACCTCATGGCGTTGATTTCCGAAAAGCGCGGCGCGCTCGACCACACGGAAACACTCGACGCACGACGCGTGATGCTCACGAGCCGGCTGCCGTTGAATGAAATCCTGATTGATTTTCACGACCGCATCAAAAGCATGACGCGCGGTTTCGGCTCGATGGATTATGAGTTTGACGGTGAAATGGAATCCGACATGGTGAAGCTCGATATGCTCGTCAACACCGAACCGATGGATGCGTTTTCCTGCATCGTGCATCGCACGAAGGCGGAGGGCAGGGGACGCACGCTGGCCGAGAAGTTGAAAGAAGTAATCCCACGCCAGCAATTCCAAGTGAAAATCCAGGCGGCCATCGGCGGGAAAATTGTCGCGTCCGAAGTCATCAGCGCGTTCCGCAAGGACGTGACGGCGAAATGCTACGGCGGCGACGTCTCGCGCAAACGCAAGTTGCTTGAAAAACAAAAAGAAGGCAAGAAACGCATGAAATCCATCGGCAACGTGGACATCCCGCAGGAGGCGTTCATCGCGGTGCTGAAATCGTAAAATTTAACCATATGAATTTAACCAAGAACAAATGGTATCTGGTGTTCGGAATCTTGCTGCTTGTCATGGGCATTTTTTTGGTCTCAATGGCTTTTGCCGCCGCAGGCCGGCTGGTCCTGGCCCATTGGTTGAAACTTGGGCCGATGGGTCTCATGTGTTTTATCGGCGGTGTGGGACTCTTGTTCTTACCGGCCAAAAACAAATTGAAATGAACGAAAACAAACCCACACCAGTCAGAGCAGGAGATCTATGACAATTTTACGCTGGTTCATTTCCCAGGAAGCGCGGAATGCCGCCGCCATGCGCAAGCACATCCGCCGCATCCTCTCGGCGCAACGGGACGTTCTCACGCCACAAGCGATTGAGAACGTAAACCGCGCGCTGGCGGATTTAACGGGCGCACTCGACTCCGGCGCGAAGGGCGACGCGGTGAAAAAGGAAATGGGAAAGTCCGAGCAAGCCGCGAACAAATGGCTCAAGCCGTATCCGCACGCCGCGTGGCGCGAGAATGTGGAAGTGCTGCTGGTCGCGCTCACGGTGGCGATGGCCATCCGCACTTTCTTTGTGCAGCCGTTCAAGATTCCGACCGGCTCGATGCAGCCGACGCTTTTTGGCGTCACGTCGGAGCCGGATTTCAGCCCCAGCAAGATTGATTTTTCAGCGGACCGGGCAAAAATCGAGGCTCAAATAAGCGAGCAGGCAAAATTGCGCAATGCGCTGGTGATTCCCACGGGATGGGAACGCCTCAAAGAATGGTTTCAAGGCGTTTCATATATCCACGTCATCGCCCAGGCGGACGGCGAAATTGAAATGGGACAAATGCGGCATTTTCTCATTTTTAACCTCAAGCAAACACTTTCCATCGGCGGAGTTGAACAGACGATATGGTTTCCGCCGGATTTTGGCGAACAGCCGATTGAGAAACGCGCCGGGCTGTTTTTGGATCCGCACCACATTTTTCACAAGGGAGAAGACGTCTTCAAAATGAAGGTGGGCGCGGGCGACCATTTGTTTGTGGACCGGCTCACTTACAATTTCCGCAAACCCGCCCGCGGCGAGATCATTGTTTTTGAAACAGCGGGAATTCCCGAAGACATGCGCGACCGTTATCACATTCCCGCCGATGAATTTTACATCAAGCGGCTCGTCGCGTTGCCCGGCGAAAAAGTTTCAATCGGAGATGACCGTCATATCCGCATCAACGGCCGGCGGCTGGACGCCTCCACGCCGCATTTTGAGAATCTCTATGGTTTTGATCCCGCCCAGCCGCCGCGCGAAAGCCAGTTCTCCGGCCACCTGAACGGCGCGGTCGCGCAAAAATATGGTTTGATGAACGTGGCCGAACTGCCGCAATTTCCAGACGAAGAAGCGGTTTATGACGTGCCGGCAAATTCCTGCATGCCCATGGGCGACAACACCTGCAACAGCCTTGACTCGCGCTTTTGGGGGGCCATCCCGGAGGATTACGTCATTGGCAAATCCTTCTTCGTCTATTGGCCGCTCACCAAACGGTTCGGCTGGGGCAATCAATAACTTCTGCGCATGAGAATGCCCGGCGAAACCATTTTGATCACCGGCGCTTCGTCGGGAATCGGACTGGAACTGGCAAAATGTTTTGCCGCAGAACAATTCGCCAATGACAACGGCCGGATTATCTTGGTGGCGAGAAATACTCACGCACTCGAATCGCTCGCTGCTGAATTGCGCCGGGATTGGAAAGTCGAAGTGACCGTTTTGACCGCCGACCTTTCCTTGCCCGAAACTCCGAAGCGCATTTTTTCCGAATTGTCCGCGCAAAAAATCTCCGTGGATGTTCTGGTCAACAACGCCGGCTTCGGTGCGCACGGTTCGTTCGTTGAAATGTCGTTGCCGCGTCAACTCGAAATGCTTCAAGTCAACATCGCCGCGCTGACCGAACTCACCGGATTGTTTTTGCCCGGAATGATCCAGCGAAAGCGCGGCGGCATTCTCAACGTCGGTTCCGTCGCCGGATTTCTGCCCGGCCCCGGCATGGCGGTTTATTATGCGACCAAAGCGTTTGTGCTTTCATTCACGGAGGCTTTGGCCGAGGAACTTCTTGGCACGGGTTTGAAGGTGTCAGTCTTGTGTCCCGGCCCGACGGAAAGCAATTTCGGTAACGTCGCGCGCGGAGAAAAAGTCCGGCAGATGAAAACGTCCAAAATGTCCGCCGAAGCCGTCGCGCAATATGGCCACCGCGCGTTTCGGAACGGAAAAGTCACCGCCATTCCCGGAGTGCAAAATAAAATGTTCGTCTTTCTGAACCGTTTCGCGCCGCGCTGGCTTCCACGCAAAATCATTAATTTCTATAACCGCACAAAAAATTGAATCAGGAATAATTAACCTTCCCGGCACGCATTTGACACACTCGTTTGGGAGCATTAGCCTGTGAATACAATGCTTAAGTCCGTTCGACTGATTGTCAACGCTCCGGCGCATTACGCCGCGCGGCTGGCGTGCAACGCGGCAGAAATCCGTGCCGCGCAGGTTTTGCGTTTTGAAATCTTCAATCTCGAACTTAACGAAGGTCTTGCCCAATCTTACGCGAGCGGACTCGACGAAGACCCGTTCGATGCCGTGTGCGACCACCTCATCATCGAGCATCGCCTGTCGCGCCAGATTGTCGGGACGTATCGGTTGCAGACCGGCGTGAACGCGGTGGCGAAACTCGGTTATTACGGCGCCCAGGAATTTGACTTTCAACCTTACGAACCGTTCCGCAAAAAAATCATCGAACTCGGCCGCGCGTGCGTCCACATCCAGCATCGCAATCTGGTCGTGCTCGGAATGTTGTGGAAGGGCATCGCCGACTACGCAAAGCAACGCGGCTCGCGCTATCTGCTCGGTTGCAGTTCCATCACGTCGCAAGACCCGGCGGCGGGCGCATCCGCTTACACGGAATTGTGCCGGAAAAATCTCGCGTTGCCGGAATGGCGCACGCGGCCATTGCCGGAATACGACTGCCCGCTCGACCGGCTGGCGGGCGAGGAAGTGAAAATTCCAAAATTGCTGCGCGCCTACCTGACCATCGGCGCAAAAATCTGCGGGCCGCCCGCGTTGGACCGGAGTTTCAAGACGATTGATTTTCTGACGATGCTGGACTTGAAAGCGCTCTCGCCGCTCGCGCGCCAGCGATTTCTGGGTTGACCGCCTCGTGCCCGCATTTGAAACTCGCGCATGAAAGGATTGCGCCAGCACCCGTTCCGCGTCGCCGGACGGCTCATTTGGTTTGGCGGCGAAGTGCTGTTCGGGTTGTTAGTATTTTTATTTCGTTGCAGACTTCGCCCGAAAGCTTCCCGCCGCCGCGCGCGCGCCGTGTGGCTGCAAAACTTGAACCGTCGTGTCCTGCACATTTTTCAATCGGAGATTCAAACCACCGGAACGATTCCGTCCAGCGGTCTGCTCATCTGCAATCATTTGAGCTATCTGGACATCCTCGTGCTGTCGTCGCTCACGCCCGCAATTTTTGTCGCCAAGCGCGAAGTGAAATCATGGCCGCTCATGGGCCTGCTGGCGCAACTGGGGGGAACCGTATTCATTGACCGCCAGCGCCGCACGCACGTCGGCCAGGTGAATGAGGAAATTGAAACGGCGCTCAACGACGGCGCGCTCGTGGTCATTTTTCCAGAGGGCACCAGTTCGGACGGCAAGACCATTTTGCCGTTCAAATCCTCATTGCTCGAACCGGCCACGCAACAGAAGCATCCAATCGCCGCCGGTTGCATCCAATACACGCTGGCCGATGGCGGCGCGGACACGGAAATTTGTTATTGGGGCGACGCGGTTTTTCTTCCGCACTTGCTCAATCTTCTGGGCAAGCGCAGCGTCCGCGTTTCCGTCAGTTTTGCCCGGATTCAAAATCACAGCACGGACCGGAAAGAACTGGCGCAACAGTTGCACGCGGAAGTGTTGAAATTGAAGACGAATTAAATAACCTTTGCGGAATCTGTTTTACGTCTGCTTGAGGATATTTCTGCGCGCATTTCTTGACGATGCCTTCAAATGCGACAGCATATATTTGAAATGTTTTTGAGGCTGGAACTTGAGTCAAGCCCGTGTTTCTCTTAATTGACATTATGTTTTTGCGGCATCGTTCAACGCAGACAGAATATTTTGATTTGCCCGACCGCACGGAAATGGAGGTCGCCGCTGCGTTCCGTGATCTCAACCGCGTCAACTCGTTCTTCCGCTTCTCGCATCCGTTTGAAACAGAATTACCCAAATGGCTCGGCGAAAAAAAATGCGAACGTCTGGAAATTCTCGATGTGGGCGCGGGCACCGGCTTGCTCGGCAAAAAATTGACGGAATGGGCGCGGCGGCAAGGCTGGCAATGGCACTTCACCAACCTGGACACGAATCCGCTCGCGCTGAAAATCGGCAACCAGCCGGACAGCGTCGTCGGTTCGGCACTGCGATTGCCTTTTGCCGACTGCAGTTTTGATCTCGTCGTCGCCTCGCAGATGACGCATCACCTGACCGATGAAGAAATAGTCACGCACTGGCGCGAGGCGTGGCGCGTGACGCGCGACGCGATTTTCATCTGCGACCTGCATCGCAACGCTCTGCTCTACGCCGTGCTCTGGCTGACGCTGCATTTAATGCGCGCGAATCCAACCGTGATGGAAGACGGTTTGATTTCAGTGCGGCGCGGTTTTCGGCTGAACGAATGGCGCGGATTGGCGGCGCGCGCGGAAATTCCCGCAGCCAGCATCTGGCGTTATCACGGCGCACGCATCGTGCTGCAGGCGCGAAAAAAAACCGGCGCGAAACCGGGCGTCGTCAGTTGAAATTCGTTGCGCAGGATGCGCCGTCCAACTTTAATAGCGGCATGGCGGAACAAAATTATTTTCCAACCGAGGCGGATTTGGTTGCCGTGGGAACGGCGCAAAATTTTCTGCACGAGCGCGCCGCCGCCGTGACGCGAAAACAATTCGGCAAAAAAGTTTTCGTGCGCGCGGTCGTGGAAGTCTCGAATTTCTGCCGCGAAAATTGCACCTACTGCGGGATGCGCCGCGACAATCGCGACCTCGCCCGCTATCGCGCGAAGTCGGAACAGATCGCCGAACTGCTGATCGAACATCGCCCCGCCAGCGTGACCGATGTGAACATCCAGACCGGCGAAGACCCTGTGGCCGTGCGCGAAGTGGTTTTGCCGCTCATCGAAACTTTGCGACGTGAAACGTCGCTTGGCATCAGTGTTTGTCTCGGAACTTTGTCGCCGGAACTTTACGATGAATTAAAAAACGCGGGCGCGAGCATTTTCATCATGAAGTTTGAGTCCGGCGACGCCGCGCAATACGAACAACTTGAAGCGCCCGGGACTTTGGCCGAACGGCTGCGGCACATCCGCCTGCTCGCGGAAAATGATTGGAACGTCAGCTCCGGTTTCATCGCCGGATTGCCCGGACAAACGCCGCGCGACCTGTTGAAAAATCTGGAACTGGCGCGTTCGCTGCCATTGAGCGGTTGCAGCGTCAGCCCGTTTATTCCCGGCGAAGACACGCCGCTCGCAAAAAATCCGACGGCGAATTCCGACTGGACTTTTAATTGCGTGAGCGCGCTGCGGCTGATGCGGCCCGACTGGGTGATTCCGGCGGTCAGCGCGTTCAATCTCGCCGCGCAGGACGGCTATCGTCGCGGCCTGCGCGCGGGCGCGAACCTCGTGACGATCAATTTGACGCCGACCGATGTGCGCGGCGATTACGTCATTTACAAACGCGACCGCTTCATCATGACCGAGGAACGCGTGCTGAACGCCATTTCCGCCGAAGGACTCGCGCCGTCGAAACAGGGACTCGCGGATTTCTATCGTGGTAAAAAAGTGAACGGCGCCGTCGCGGAAAAATTTCCGGCAACGGTTCAAACGTAAAGGAAACGTGCTTTTCCCCGCGCCAAGAAAAATGGATTCGACCGGCGCAAATCGCGTCGTCGTCACGGGCGCAGGCATCGTCACCGCGCTCGGCCTGGGCTGGCAAAAAAATGCCGACGGTTTTCGCGCCGGCAAAACGGCATTTCGTCCCGTGACTTTGTTCGATGTTTCGCGGCAGCGCGCCAAGATCGCGGCGGAAATTGATCTGCCGTCCGAACTGCCGCCGACGGAACTTTCCACGAACACTTCACGCCGTTTGGATCGCGCCACCAAGGTGCTGTTGCACGCCGCGCATGAAGCATGGACGCAGTCCGGCTGGGAGCCGATGGAAAATCTGCCTCTGATTCTCGGCACAACCAGCGGTGAAATGGCGCTGGGCGAAAAATATCTGCAACAAGCCCTCGCCTCGCCGCTGCTGAAAAAACGACAGGCGACGCGCGTCGTGCATTATCAAGTGCAACAGCAAGGGCTCGATTTGTGCAGCGCGTTTGGTTTTCAAGGTTCTCTCACGACAATTTCCAATGCCTGCGCTTCCGGCGCGAATGCCATCGGCCATGCTTGGGAAATGTTGCGGAATGGCCGCGCGGAAAAAGTTTTGACCGGCGGCTATGATATTTTGTGCCAGTTGACTTTTGCCGGATTTGATTCGCTCCAGGCGCTTTCAACGACGCCGTGCCGTCCGTTCGACGCGCAACGCGACGGGCTGACGCTCGGCGAAGGCGCGGCAATTCTCACTCTGGAAACGCTCGCGCACGCAAAAAAACGCGGCGCGGAAATTCTTGGCGAAATCATCGGTTACGGCGCGGCGACCGACACGCATCATCTCACGCAACCGCATCCCGAAGGCAAGGCGGCCTTGACCGCGATGACCGCCGCGTGCGATTGCGCCAAAATTTCACCGGCGCAAGTGGATTATGTCAACGCGCACGGCACGGCCACGCCGCACAACGACGCGACTGAATCCGCCGCCATCAATCGCTGGATCGGTGGGGCGCGCGTCCCCGCGAGCCGAAATTTTTTTGTCAGTTCAACCAAATCCGGCATCGGACATTCGCTCGGCGCGGCGGGCGCGGTTGAAGCGGTCGTTTGCCTCATGGCCTTGCGCGGCCAATGGTTGCCGCCGCAAACTTCGCTGAATAAAATTGATCCCGCGTGCCATTTTGAAATCGTGCGCGCGCCGATGGACAAAAAAATTGAAATTGCACTCTCAAATTCATTCGGCTTCGGCGGCGCGAACGCCACGCTCATATTTCGGAGGTGGTCGTGAGCCGGATTTTTGTTTGCGGCCTTGGCGCGGTTTCCCCGGCGGGCTGGAGTGTTGCGGCTTTGCGATCCGCTTTGGATCGAGGCGAACCCGTTCCCGCGCAAAATCAGGCGCGGTCAGGTTCGGAAAAACCGTTGAGCGTCCGCAATGTGCCGACGCCGGAAACACGGCCGGAATTTTTTGCGCATCCGCGTTTGCGGCGCGCGAGCGTCATCACCCAATATGTCGTGGCCGCCGCGCTCGAAGCGTTGGGCGATGATGCCGCGCGAGTTCGGTCCAATGAATTGCGGCTGGGCATCGTGGTCTGCACGATGGTCGGCAGCGTCGCTTATTCGCGCAGATTTTACGAAGAAGTTTTGCGCGACCCGGCGACGGCGAGTCCCTTGGTTTTTCCCGAAACGGTTTTCAACGCGCCGGCCAGCCATCTGGCGGCATATCTCGATACGCCGGTGGCCAGCTACACGCTCGTGGGCGACGACGGAACTTTTCTGCAAGGATTATCAGTCGCTGCGGACTGGCTACTGGATGACCGTGCCGACGGCGTGGTCGTCATCGGTGCTGAAGAGGTGGATTGGATCGTCACCGAGGCGATGAGATTATTCAAGCGTGACACGATCCGCAGCGCGGGTGCGGGCGCAATTTATCTGCGAAAGAAAAAAAATTCCGCTCTCGGCACGGAATTGGCGGGCATCACCGATTCTTTTTTATTCACGCAAAATCATGATCGCGTCGAAGCCGCGCGAAAAATGAGGGAACAATTGCCGTCCTGCGCACCACAAGAATTACTGTGCACGAGCGCGCAAAAAAATTCACGGGCGGCGGCGGAAAATCTGGCGTGGCGCGACTGGTCCGGCCATCGGCTCGCGCCGAAGACAATCCTTGGTGAAGCGTTCGCGGCTTCGGCTGCCTGGCAATGTGTGGCCTGCAGTGCGGCGATTGCGCGCGGCGATTTTTCCGCCGCTAACATCAGCGTGGTGGGCGCGAACCAACAGGCGGTCGGCGCGCGTTTTCTGGCTTGCTCCAAACCGGTTTAAGTCACAGGCTTGGCCGCCAAAAATAATCGATAGCAGTTTTTAATTCACAATGAACAATCCGATGGAACTCAAAACCCAAATCAAACAGATGTTGATTGAAAATTTGATGCTCAAGGTCAGCGCGGAGGAAATTGGTGATGACCAGCCGCTTTTCGGGCCGGGCAGCCTGGGATTGGATTCGGTGGACGCGCTGCAACTGGTCGTCGCGCTGGAAAAAAACTACGGCTTGAAACTTTCCGACACGGAAGCGGCGCGAAAGACGATGCAAACCGTCAACGCCATCGCAGCGGCAATTGAAGGACACCAGTCCCTGCCCAAATAAGCCGTCTCATTTTTCATATCACTCGCGTAGCGCAAAACGCAGCATATACATCTGCATGGACGGCGGAGCCGAGACTTCAAAAAGTCGGTGGCGTTTGGAAAAGATGAAGAAATAATTTCCAATAAGCCGCTTCAGCATTGGAGCCGCTTGGTCGCGCCTTATCAAGACCGTCCCTGATCCGTTTTTAGGATTGCGCGACGGCGCAGACAAAAAACAGGCTTGCGCTTTAAGTAACTTAATGGTTACTTAATCTGAATATATGGGCAGGCCCGCCAAAACCGACGTTGCCGCGACGCGCAATCCCGGACGCACGCGCGAACGCATCTTGTCCGCCGCGCTCAAGGAGTTTGCCGCGAAAGGGTTCGCAGGCGCGCGCGTGGATGCGATTGCCAGCCGTGCGGACATCAACAAGCGGATGCTTTATCATTATTTCGGCGACAAGGAAGGTTTGTTCAAAGCCGTCCTGCGCCGTAAAATTTCCGAGCGGCAGGCGTGGGCCGAGGCCTCATCCGGCGAGCCGACGGAAACGCTGCCCTTCTGGTTTGAGGCCGCGTGCAAGGATGCGGACTGGGTTCGTATGCTTGAATGGGAGGCGCTGCAAAACTCCGGGCAGAAACTGATTGATGACAAAGAACGGCGCGCGACGGTGGCGCGCGGGCTGGAACGCATCCGCCAGCGCCAGGCGCGCGGGCAAATCTCTTCCGAATTCGATCCCCGCGATGTTATGCTGGCCATGCGGTCGTTGACGTGGTTTCCGGTCGCGTTTCCGCAATTGACGGAAATGATCATGGGCAAATCCGTTTTTGACCCGAAGTTCCAGCGGGAGCGCGCGGCGTTCCTGAAAAAATTTGCCGTGGCTTTTCAACCGGCGAATGTGCAGCGGGTCAAGATTCATTTTGCCAAATAAAGAACGCATGAAAAAAATTATTTTCATTCCGGCAATTTTATTTGCGGTCACGGCCCTGTTTTTTTCCGACGGCTGCGCGCGCAAAAAAGCCATCGCGCCCGCCGGTCCGCCGGTGCTGGTGGCAAAATCCATCGCCACGAATTTGCCGGTGCAGATTGATCCGCCGCCGGTCGGCCATGTGACGCCGGTGCAAACGGTGACGATCCACTCGCAAATCGGCGGCATCATCAGCGA
>DATAUQ010000020.1:0-10476 GCA_036268155.1 Verrucomicrobiia bacterium
ACAACAGCAGCAATCTCAAAACAGCCAGTCGCAGCAAAATCAGCAACAGCAACAATCGAAGTCGCAGCAAAATTCAAAGAGCCAGCAAAACCAGCAGCAGAATCAACAGCAGTCACAGCAGAATTCTCAAGACCAGAAAAAGGCTGGCGAACAAAAGCAAAATTCGGATGACCAGAAAAAAGACGAACAGGAAAAACAAAATGGCGAAGGCCAGCCGGTCAAACCTGGCCAGATGACGCCGGAGGAGGCGAAGCGGTTGCTGGACGCGCAAAAAGGCGACGAGCAGGTTTTGCAGATGAAACCGCAGGGCAAACCGGAAAATCAAAATCGCCCGGTCAAGGATTGGTGATCCGGCGGTTTTAACTTTTTGTTTCCGGCGGCAGCGGAATTTGCTTCTCTACTTCCGTCGCAGGTGCGGCAATTTCCAAATGCGACTGCGCGCGATGAACAAGTGCCAGCAGGGTGACGGCGGACGCCGCCTGCTTTTCCGCCTCTTCAATCCGGGCGAACTCCCCGAAAATTTCCGCGCGCACGGGTTCGTCGCGTGAAAGCAATTCCTGTCCGCCGCCTGCCCGCATGGCGAGCAAAATGTGGTGTGCGTTGATCAAATCGAGCGGGCGCGCGGGTGCGTATGCGTGTTCACCGCCGTTGGTCTCGACGACGAGGCGCGCGGCGAGGAGCGTTTGCAAAACCTGCTGCGCGAGCTTTGTGGGAATTCCGAGTTCGGTGGAAATTTCCTGGATTGTCACGGGCGGTTTTCCATTTTGAAAACGCTGGCCGACGCACGTCATCAGCCGCAGCGCGATGAATTCGCGTCCGCGATGGCTCACGTTTTCCATGAGTTTGTTCTGTAGATAGGCCTTGCGGTTTTGGAACGCATAGGCGACCTGCGCGCCGAAGAGCAGGATCACCCACGAAAAATAAAGGCCGACCATGAACACGGGCACGAGTCCGAGGCTGCCGTAAATTTTACTGTTGGTCACGACCCGCGAGACGTAGAGAAATCCAAAGACGTTGTTCAATTGCCACAGCGTTCCGCCGACCACGCCGCCGACGAGCGCGGCGTTGAAGCGGACCTTGGTGTTTGGCACGAGTTGATAAATCAATGCGAATGCCAGCCACAAAACTACAAGCGGAAGAACATTAAAAATCAAACCGCCGACGAGCGGCATCTTTTCGACAAGCGCCCGGGTGGCTTGCAGATGCGTTCCGCCGGCCAGCCCGAGCGCGACGGCGATGACCAGCGGGCCGAGCGTGATGGCCGTCCAATAAAGCACGATGCGCGTGATCCAGTTGCGCCCGCGCGCGACGCCCCAGATGTCGTTGAACGCGTTTTCGATGCGGTTGAACATTGAAATGGCGGCGAAAATCAGCAGCACCATGCCCGTCAGGCCCAGCGCGCCGCTGCGCGTGCGGTGGATGAAATCGTGAATGTTCCGCGCAACTTCTTTTTGCGCGCTGATGACGCGTTCATCATTGGTGAGCGACGCGACTGAATTCGTTTCGTTTGGCGAAACGCCAATCGCATTTATTGTCGGTGGAAAATTTGTCATCACGCTGGCGGCTTGCGGATTTGTCGGCGTTAATTCATCCTGCTTTGGAATCAAATCCGGCGCGACGGGCGCATTTGTTCCGGTCGGCGGCACGAAGTTGGCGACCATTTTATCAATGGCCTTGTAAATTTGCTGCTCGCCTTGCTTTTTGAGCAGGCTGCTGGTGACGCCGATGGCGACGGCGAGCAGCGGAATGAGCGCCAGCAACGTCGTGTAAGACAGCGCCGAGGCGCGGACGAGGCAGCGATTGCGGACAAAACTTTTCCACACCAGCGCCCAAAAATGCGCGAAGTGTTCGAGGCGGTCGAATTCACTTTCCGCGCCGGTCTGGCCGCCGACCACAATTTTGATGAGACGCAAAAGCCTTTTTTTCGCCACGACGACGAAACGTAACAAAGCAAACCGGCAAGTCAACGGCGCGCATCCCTTCATTAAAATTTCAGCGCGATAAATCCGCTTTTATCGCCGCCGCAAAATCCGCACAATGGGCGCGCGCATCCGTAGCTCAATTGGACAGAGCTTCTGACTTCGGATCAGAAGGTTGCAGGTTCGAGTCCTGCCGGATGCACCAATAATTTGAATATATTTTGACGGATTGCGCTTTTGTTACTTGCATATTTGATACTGCAATTGTATACTGAAGCCATGAAAAATCGTCAAAATCCGATAACGGACGCTGCCGAGAAAAACAAGCTCTGGCAGAAAACTTCTTACGCCAATCTCATTCGCTACATTCCGAGCAGTATGTATTTTTGCCGCATCCGTGTTCGCGGCAAACTTATCCGCAAGAGTCTCAAGACGGATGTTCTTTCGGTTGCCAAACTTCGTTTGAGCGATAAAGAAAAGGAACACCGGCAATTCGCGCAAATTTTTCCCGATGAGCCGAACCGTGCGGTTCAGAAAAAACATCGTGATGGTTTCCCCGTCTTGAGCCGATTCAAACTTGGTCAACTCGACATGGTGAACTGACGATAATTTTTCGGCAGCGTGCGACCGTCATTCAGATCAATGCGCCCATCGCCATGAATTGTTTTCACCGTGACCAGTTCGCCGTTGGCAAGTCTGCGTCCATCCTCGCTTTGGGCATTGGCCTTGAGTTGCAGCCGGTCGCCGCTGGACAACGAAAGTTCATTTGGCTGGCAAACCGTGAGACGTTCCAAATCTTTGAATGGAACAGGCCGGATGAAACAATTCAGCGCGCATTGCAAGGGCGTTCACCATGTCGAGGCCAATCTGGCAACGCTGGGAAACACCGCCTTTCATGCCGCCCTGCAATCGTCAGGCCGTGCCATACAAACCAACGACGGCACACAATGGCAGCACGGCGTTGATTTGATGGAAAACACTTCCATTCACCATCGGCGAACAGGCGCAGATTTTGAATTTGCCGTTGTGGAATTTGTGCCGATGAAATCAGGCGAGGCGAAAAATGTTTTAATGAACAGCGACCACAGTGTCCGGGAACTTTTGAAAACATTTGTGCGCGACGAGCAGCAGCTTTTGGGCATCTGGAAAAACGACATTGTGGAGGAGGTGAAAGAACATCTCGCGGAAAAATATCCCAACCAAGACATGAGCATCGTGGCCGGATCATTTGAAACCAAATTTGCGCGCGCCATTTCTGAAAAGCCAGCACTGGCTCAAAATCACAGTCGCGGGATGAGGATTTGAAATTGCTTTCAGCGATTTTTTGCTCAATGCTTCAAGGAAAGCGATTGGAAATTGCGCGGCAGATTTGATACTGCAATTGGATACTGTTTGCCTTTTTTGCATCACAATCAGACCAAACTAAAGCAACGGTGAAATTGAAATTGCCAATGTTTATCGGCTATTTTTAGACACATACAACCGCATCCAAACCGGAGCAAAGGTCGTTTTATGACTTCGGATCAGAAGGTTGCAGGTTCGAGTCCTGCCGGATGCACCATTTTTTACAAAGATTTTTGAAAGTCCGCGCTTTATATTTCTTAATATTGGATGCCATGCCGATTTTATCAAGCCGGAATCGTTGTCAACGAAAACTTAACCGGATAGTAGTGAGACGCAATTTCCTGCCATCCCCGAAAGCGGGGATGCGCATAAGGTGGAAATCAATTTAGGCTGTCGTTGAAAATCCCTTTGATGTGACAAAATCGCCGTGCTGCGCCATCCATGAAAATGGCGGGGGATCATTTGCCTTGATAACAAATCGCCCTCAATCAGGCGCATATGCATTTGAAAAATCATTATGAAACACACCAAGCTTGCATCGTTTTATTCCTCTTTATTCATTTGCGTTTTTGCTAACCTCGTTGCATTTGCGGAAACGAACGATCTGGCGTCCTTCATCAATCCTTTCATCGGAACGGATAATCAAGGGAACACATATCCCGGCGCGGTGGCGCCGTTTGGTTCAGTCCAGATGACGCCGAACTGGGCGGGCAACGGCTATTATTATCGCAACACGCGGATGCACGGTTTTGTCGTGAACCACATGAGCGGCGACGGCGGCAACAACGAAGGGCAGGTGCTGATGACGGCGACGACGGGCGAGGTAAAAATTGATCGCAAGAGCACGGATTATCAGTTCGACCATCAACACGAAGCCGCTTCCGCCGGTTATTATGAAGTGCTGATGCAGCCGTGGAATATCAAGGCCGAATTGACCGCTTCAGTTCATTGCGGTTTTGTGAAATTTACTTTTCCAGCGGGACAACAGGGAAACATTCTTTTGCCGTTGAGTTACGTCAACAATGCCATCATCTCAAGTCATGTTCGTTACGTTGACAGCCAGACGGTCGAAGGCGATGTGGATGCCACGTCGTTCAACGGCTATCAACTCGGTATCACGGCGTATTTCGTCATGAAGTTCAGCCAGCCGTTCGCAAAGCACGGCACTTGGACGAACGGAACGATAACCGAAGGCAGCGATTCCGCGAATCAAGACGACCGCAAAAACGTCATCGGTTTTTACGGCAGTTATCCGGCGGCGGATAAATCGCAGGAAGTGGACGTCCGCATCGGCGTCTCTTACACCGACCTTGCAGGCGCTCGCGCCAATCTCCAAGCCGAAATGCCCGACAACGATTTCGAGCGTTATCATCAACAAATTGTTCAGGATTGGAACAAGGAATTAAGCTTGATTGAAGCGCAAGGCGGAACGACTGAACATAATAAAATTTTTTACACGGCGCTTTATCATTGTCTGATCGCGCCGCAAGTTTTCGATGATGTGGATGGCCGCTATCGCGGATTTGATGACCAAATCCATCAGGTTCCCGAAGGCCACAAACATTTCTACACGACTTTTTCCGGCTGGGACATTTACCGGACCGAAATCCCGTTGCTTGCGCTCATCGAACCGGAACGCGCGCAAGACATGGCGCAATCGCTCGTCGAGGAATATAAACAAATTGGATACATTGATCGCTGGTCGCAACGCAATCGTCCGACGGCCATCATGAACGGCGATCCGAACACGATTTGTCTGGTCAACATCTGGAACGCCGGCTTGACGAATTTCGACATCAACACCGCCTACGAAGCCATGTTCAAACAAGCCGGGCCGGGGAACATTCACAGCTATCTCGGAGATTATGAACTTTACGACGAGGAGAAAAATGGCATCACAATCAATCCCGACGCCGCCGTCGCCACCGCGTTGGAACACGAACTGGCTTTCGCCGCGTTGGGCAATCTCGCCAGATCGTTGGGAAAAACCGGCGATGCCTCTTTTCTGTTCGGACGTTCGCTGCAATATCGCGAAATGTATAATCCGGCCACGGGATTTCTCCAGCGTCGCGACTGGCAGGGACGTTGGGACGCCGGCTTCGGCGGTTACACGGAAGGCAACGAATGGATTTATTTATGGTTCGTGCCACACGACGTTCAAGGATTGGTGGATTTGATCGGCGGCGATTCTATTTTTGAAAAGCGGCTGGACGAATTTTTCGAGAAAAAACATTACGACTCGAGCAACGAGCCGGATTTGCAGGCGCCGTTTCTTTACGATTACATCAGCCGTCCGTGGAAAACCCAGCACATCGTCGCTGAAACTGCGGACGCCGCTTTCACCGACGAACCCGGCGGACTGGCTGGCGGCGGCAATGACGATTTGGGCACGATGTCCGCGTGGTATGTTTTAAGTCAGATGGGTTTTTATCCGGTTGATGCGGGAATTTCCGACTTTGAAGTTTGCACGCCGCGTTTCAAGCAAATCACCATCCATTTAAGCACGCCGTATTCCGGCAAAGAATTTGTCATTCAAGCGCCGGACGCCGCGCCGAAAAATGAATATATTCAATCCGCAACTTTGAACGGCCAGCCGCAAACCAAACCCTGGTTCCATGAATCTGAAATTACCGGTGGCGGAACGTGGACATTGAAATTAGGTTCCGAACCAAATCACGATTGGGCGACGCTGCCAAAAGACCGTCCTTATTCGCTTTCCACGGGGTATAATCATTTTCCAAAAAATCCGATTCTGACCACGCTCGTTCCGACCTCCCAAGACAAGCCGCAAACGTGGCGTTACACGACGCACAATCGCGGCGACGCTTGGTTCAAAACTGATTTTAACGATTCGGATTGGAAAGAAGGACAGGCCAGCTTTGGCGCGAGAGACTGGCGGATTCATTCTGCACGCACACGCTGGGACGGTGACGACATCTGGATGCGCCGCACGTTCACGCTGACAACCATTCACGGTCAGCCGGCCATTTCAATGTGCCACGACGAAGATGCGGAAGTATATCTCAACGGCGTGCTGGCATTGACAGCACCCGGATATTCAGTTTCTTACGCGACCTTCCCAATTTCTCCGGAAAGCGCGGCGACGTTGCATCCCGGTGAAAATGTTCTCGCAGTTCATGTGCATCATGAAAGTTTTGAAGCGCACTTCGCCGACGCCGGACTGGTTGAAGTCGAATGGCCTGATTCGGAAAAAAAGGCACAGTGACAAGCTCTAGTCGGAATATAATATAATAGTAAATGTGTAAATGGAGGATTCCGTTTTTGAATTACCGAATCAGCCGACCTCCATTGCTTATGGACAGCAATGTTTTAATTTGTAAAAAACAATTTTTGCCTTAATAATAAAAATCATGTTAATCACCAAGCGTCACCTCAACTTATTCCGGCACCCCGTCAAATCCACATTCATGGCCGGCAATATTTCAAAGATTTTCAGCCTCGCATTTGTCCTGCTTGTTCTTTGTTTGAACAGCAACGCGGATGAAACCGGCTGTCCTTGCGAAAACCAGGATCAAAACAGCGGATTGCTCGCCGTCAACGATGTTCCGAATACTTCGGTAAGTTCTCCAGCGCCTGCGGATGGTTCGAGCACGAAGCCTTTGCCGAAATACCTTGATCCGAATATTCCAATCGAAGAGCGGATTGACGACCTTTTGCCGCGCATGACTCTTGAGGAAAAAGTGATCCAATTAAGCGATGACTGGGGGTCAAAGGGAATTCCCCGTCTGAAAATCCCCGCCTTGTTAAAGACTGAAGGCCTGCACAGCCAGTCGTATTCGTCGGGCGCAACTGTGTTTCCAATGCCCATTGCGATGGCGACAACATTTGACCCGGCTCTGATTAACCAGGTTGGAAAGGCAATTGCCGTTGAAGCCAAGGCGGCGAATCTTCGCGCCACATGGTCGCCGGTTTTGGACGTGGCGCGTGACGCGCGTTGGGGACGGGTTGAAGAAACTTACGGTGAAGATCCTTTTTTGGTCAGTCGAATGGGCGTCGCATGGATTACTGGATTTCAAAGTCAGGATATGATTGCAATTCCGAAACATTTTGCCGGCCACGGCGAACCATTGGGCGGCCGCGACAGCAATGACGCCGGTCTTTCGGAACGAACGATGCGCGAAATCCATCTCGTGCCTTTTCGCGCGGCCATTGAGGAAGCGCACGCCGGCGGAGTCATGGCGGCTTACAGCACGTGGGATGGCACGCCAGACAATGCTTCCACTGAACTGCTCCAAAAAATCTTGAGGCAGGAATGGGGATTTAACGGCATCGTCGTTTCCGATTGCGGCGCGCCGGAACAATTTTTAACCAAGCAATCGGTGGTGACGAATCTGGAAGAAGCCTGCAAGCTCGCCATTCTTGCCGGCGTGGACAGCGAATGCGGCAAAGCTTTCAAAAAAGCGCTGGCTTCAGCGGTGCGTGATGGATTGTTGAGTGAAAGTGATTTGGACCGCAATGTCCGAGATATGTTGCGCACGAAATTCAAACTCGGATTGTTTGAAAATCCCGGTTCGCAGCAAATGGTCTGGGAAAAATTACCTGCGTATGACACTCCCGAACACCGGGCGCTGGCTCGCGAAGTTGCCGTCGAAAGCACGGTGCTCTTGAAAAACGACAATCATTTGCTTCCATTGGGCAAGGACATCAAGACCATCGCCGTCATCGGGCCGGATGCGGATCAAGCACAAATCGGAGACTACTCGCCGAAGCTGGTCACCAATCAACTGGTCACAGTTCTGCAAGGCATAAAGTCTCATGTCAGCCCGGATACTAAAGTCCTTTATGCCAAAGGTTGCGGTGTATCATCGGAAGATGTTTCCGGTTTTGCGGAGGCTGTTGACATTGCCAAACAGGCGGACGCTGTCGTTCTCGTTGTGGGCGACCACAGTTATCCTGACAGACAAAAAGCCACCACGGGTGAAAACAATGACGGCGCCACGCTTGAAATTCCCGGTGTGCAGCGCGAGTTAATCAAAGAAATACAGGCCACCGGCAAGCCAGTCGTGCTGGTTTTGGTCAATGGCAAGCCATTTACGCTGGCATGGGAGGCGGAAAACATTCCGGCGATTTTGGAAACCTGGTATCCGGGCGAAGAAGGCGGCGACGCCGCAGCCGATATTATTTTTGGCGACCGCAATCCATCCGGCAGGTTGCCGATTACTTTTCCGCGCAATGTAGGACAACTGCCTTTGCACTATGATTACCTGCCTTCAGGCCGCAAATATGATTATTACGACATGCCGTTCACGCCGCTGTATCGGTTTGGTTACGGATTAAGCTATACCACGTTCAAATATTCAAACTTGAAAATCACTTCCCAGGACGGCAATCCCGGCTTTGCCACAGTTTCGGCGGACATTGAAAATACGGGCGACCGCGACGGCGATGAAGTCGCGCAACTTTATGTCACGGATTTAACGACTTCAGTGATCACTCCGGTGATTGAATTAAAGGGCGTCCAACGGGTGGCCCTGCAAAAAGGTGAAAAGAAAACAGTCACGTTTGAACTGACTCCTTATCAATTGTCATTTCTCAATGCGGACATGGAGCGCGTCATTGAACCTTCAAAATTTCGCATTCATGTCGGCGGCGCCAGCCCCGAGCCGCCTTCCGGCGGGGACGAGCATAAATCACGAATCGGCTTCAAAGACCCGGCGGAAGGCGTGTCGGGAGAATTTGAAATGCCGGAAAAATATCACGCCGACTTTGATTATACATTGACTGCTCCATCCAAAGCGCGCGATGGAAAACCGTTTCAAGCCACGGTGACAATCACCAACAAGGGCAACCTGCTTGATGTTGCGGATGTCAAACTTTACGGAGACAATTTATTGGATTCACATCGTTTTGAAATTGCGCCGGGCGCGACCCGCACTTACACCTTTACTGTCACGCTTGACAAGAAAGGCGCGCAAAGCCTTACAGCCATTCTTGGCAAAAAGGCCGTCACACAGACGATTAAAGTTTCCAAGTCGTCCGGTTGAACGGCAGAACTATTTTGATACTGCTTGCATTTTTAAGACTCAAATGCAAAAATGTCAATGTTCACAGGTGTTTCTTCATGGTGGATAAAAATGAACAAAGATGGAAAAAATTTATTTTCCGTCTTCGGATCAGAAAGTTACAGGTTCAAGTGCGCCAACAGTTTCAATATGTTTGACAGATTACGCTTTGTTACTTGCGCCGTCCGGTCATTTTTTCCAGCGCCTCAATCCACGCCGGATGTTCGTTCATGCACGGAATGCGCGTGAACTCCTGGCCGTTTCCGGCCATGAATTGTTCGCAGCCGCGAATGCCGATTTCCTCGATTGTCTCCAGGCAATCCGAGACGAATGCCGGGCAAATCACCAGCATCCGCTTTTTTCCTTCAGTTGCGAGCTGCGGCAGTTCGTGATCCGTGTAAGGTTTTAACCAGGGGTCTTTGCCAAGGCGTGACTGAAACGACACCGACCATTTTCCCGCTGGCACGCCTGCTTTCTCGACGAACAACGCCGCCGTCTTGAAACACTGCGCGCGATAACAGGTCGCGTGCGCCGGACTCGGCGTCTCGCAGCAATTCGGCGCGGTCAGACAATGACAGCCCGTCGGATCCGATTTTTTGATGTGCCGCTCCGGGATGCCGTGGAAGCTGAAAAGCAGATGATCAAAATCTTTTTTCAGATAATCCGCCGCACTGGCGGCGAGCGCCGAAATATAATCCGGCGAATCAAAATACGGCTGCTGCACGATCACTTTTATTTGCGGCGCAAATTTTGCGACGACATCCAGCACGCGCTCCACGGCGGATTCGTAACTCGACATCGCGTAATGCGGAAACAGCGGGATCAAAAACAGGTCGTCAACCTTTTGCGCGGCCAGTTTTTGAACCGCGCTTTCAATCGAAGGATTTTGATAACGCATTGCCAGTCCCACCGGCACGCTCAACCGTGCCTGCAATTTTTTTTGCACATTGCGGCTCGTGACAATTAGCGGCGAACCTTCCTTCGTCCAGATTTTTTCATAGGCGTGCGCCGATTCCTTCGGGCGGTTGATCAAAATCATTCCGACGATAAAACGCCGCACCAGCCACGGCGAATCAATCACGCGCCCGTCCATCAGAAATTCATTCAGATAACGCCGCACGTCGGAAATCGAAGTGGAATCCGGCGAACCGAGATTGACGAGTAAAACACCTTTGCTCATTTTGAATTCA
>DATAUQ010000021.1:0-6181 GCA_036268155.1 Verrucomicrobiia bacterium
CTTGTTCCAAATTGGATCGAAATAACTATTGTAGAGCTTGAGAAAAATCCATTGCGTCCACTGGAAATAATCGGGGTCGGTCGTGGCGAGTTCGCGCGACCAGTCGTAGCTGAAGCCGAGCGATTGAATCTGGCGCTTGAATGTGGCGATGTTTTCCTCGGTGGTCTTGCGCGGATGCTGGCCGGTCTTGACGGCGTATTGCTCGGCGGGCAATCCGAACGCGTCCCAGCCCATCGGATGCAGCACGTTGAAACCTTGCGCGCGTTTGTAGCGGGCGAGAATGTCCGTGGCCGTGTAGCCTTCGGGATGCCCGACGTGCAAACCCGCGCCGCTCGGATACGGAAACATGTCGAGGATGTAAAATTTCGCGGGCAGTTGCGCGGCGGAAACTTTGCCGGAAAGTTTGTGGCGTTGCGCGAAGGGATGGTTCGCGGGAATTTCCTCGCCCGGATTGAACGCGCGGAACGCCTGCTGCGCGTCCCAAACTTTTTGCCATTTGGGTTCGATCAAATGAAACGGATATTGTCTGCGGCTGCTCGACATAGAAAGTGAAGTCTAAAGTCCAAAGCCCAAAGTCTAAAGTCCAAACTCACGCGTAATTGAACGACCTTGGACTTTGGACATCAGACTTTGGATTGAAAAACCAGCCGCAGGCCTTCCAACGTCAGATCCGGCGCGACGGCGGAAATCTCCGGCAATTTCGCCGCGATCAACTTCGCGTAACCGCCAGTCGCAATCACCGGCAGATTTTTCGCGCGCAATTCGCATTTCAATTCGATGAGCAGCCCACGGATCAATCCACGATAGCCATGCACTGCGCCCACGAGCATCGCGTGCTCGGTGCTTTTGCCGACGGCGCTGGCGACTTCGCGGATTTTTATTTTCGGCAGCAACGCCGTTTTCTCGTGCAGATAATCCGTCATCGCCGCCAATCCCGGCGCGATGATGCCGCCAACGTAATTGCCTTTTGCATTTACAACGTCAAACGTCACCGCCGTCCCAAAATCCACCACGACAACTGGCGCGCCAAAATGAAATTTCGCCGCGACCGCATTCGCCAGCCGGTCCGCGCCAATCGAATTCGGCTTTGGATAATCAATTCCGACTCCGCGCACAGTTTTCGGCGACAATTCTAAAACATCCAGTTTCCAAAGTGCGCGCGCAGTTTTGCGGACAACCGGCGTCGCGCGCGGCACGACACTGCACAAGACCGCGCCGGCAATTTTCTTTGCGCCGATAAACTTTGCCACGCGCGCTTTTGCTTTTCCGCCAAACCATTCGCGCGTCGGAATGTTGGTTTGTTTCAGAACGCGTCGCTCGTCCGCCAGGCCGACGTGCGTATGCGTGTTGCCGATGTCGAAAAGCAGGATCATTTTCGTCCACAGATTATGCCGATTTTCGCGGATAAAAAGCAAAACTGTTTTGAAAATCTGCGTTCATCTGTGAAATCTGCGGATTATTTTTCCGGCGTCACGTCGCCGCCTGTGATGCGTTCAAGATGGCCGTGTTCCGTGCGCAACAAGAGCGCGCCGTCGTCATCCAATGATTCGGCGCGACCGTGGATTTTTCGCTCACCGATTTGCACGGCCACACTTTTTCCAATCGTCGTGCAATGCTCTTCCCATTCATCGGCGACTGCGGAAAATTTTCCGGCGCAAATCCGCGCGTAATCAAAATCCAGTTCGCGCAAAATTGCCGTCGCCAGTTCCGCGCGCGAAATGGTTTCGCCCGATTCAATTTTCAGCGACGTTGCAATCTTTTTCAATTCCGCTGGAAATTCGCCCGCGTCCAGATTCACGTCAATGCCGATGCCAAGAATGACATAACGGACTTTGTCCAGTTCCGCGCTCAATTCCGTCAGGATGCCCGCAACTTTTTTACCGCCAATTAAAATATCATTCGGCCATTTGATTTCCGGTTTCAATCCGGTTTCCGATTGGATCACGCGGCGCAACGCGGTGGCTGAGGCGACCGTCAGTTGCGTCGTTTCCTGCGGACGCAAATCCGGGCGCAGCAAAATGGAAAACCACAAACCTTTATGCGCGGGCGAAATCCATTTTCTTCCGAGCCGTCCGCGCCCTTTAGTCTGCGATTCGGCGAAAACAACGACGCCTTCCTTCACGCCGTCACGCGCGAGTTTTTCAATCACGTCGTTCGTCGAAGTCGTCTGCTCAAACACGCGGATGTCGCGTCCGATGACTTTGGTTTTGCCGAGGCGCGCGAGCAAATCATCCGCGTGCAATGCATCCGGCGAACTGACAAGACGATAACCAAAATGCGGATCAGCCTCGATGTCATAACCAACTTGGCGCAATTCCTCAATGCGTGACCAGACCGCCGCGCGGCTGATTTTTAATTGCTCCGCGAGTTGTGCGCCGGAAACGCCGCCGGTATTTTCGCGCAACGCGGAAAGAATTTTTGCGTCGGTGGTCATTCAAAATCCAATCCAATGTCTACCGCGTGCGCGGAATGCGTGAGCGCGCCGACGGAAATGAAATCCACGCCGCTACCCGCAATCGCGCGGACGGTGGCGAGATTCACGCCGCCGCTGGCCTCGGTCTTCGCGCGGCCCTTGGCGATTTTCACCGCCTGCCGCATTTGTTCCGGCGTCATGTTGTCGAGCAGGATGATGTCCGCGCCCACGTCGGCGGCCTGCATGACCTGTTCGAGCGTATCGGCTTCGACTTCAATTTTTAGCTTTGGAAATTTTTTGCGCGCGAGTTGGATTGCAGCGGCCACAGCGTTTGGTTTTTCGTTTCTCAATGCGGCGAGATGATTGTCTTTGATCAAAACCATGTCGAACAAACCGAGGCGATGATTTTTTCCGCCGCCGCACGCGACGGCATATTTTTCAAAACGCCGCCAGCCAGGCGTCGTTTTGCGCGTGTCGAGAATCTGCGCGCGCGTGTGTTTAACGGCCTCGACAAATTGCGCGGTCAGCGTCGCGATGCCGGAAAGATGTTGCACAAAATTCAGCGCGACGCGCTCGGCGGTCAGAATCGCGCGGGCGGAACCGGAAATGCGCAGCAGATTGTCGCCGCGCGCGACGTGCGTCCCGTCGTGGACCAGATATTCAATTTTCACCGACGACGAAAGCCGGCGGAACGCGGCCTCGGCGAAATCGAGTCCGGCGACGACGAGCGGTTCGCGCGCGCGCATGACGGTTTTGAAAGTCAGCGTTTTCGGCATGGTGGCGAGCGTCGTCACATCGCCGCCGCCGATGTCCTCGGCCAGCGCGCTTTTGACGGCGGCGCGAATTTCTGAAGGATTCAATTCCACGCACACAAAATGGCCGCGTTGCGGTGAATTTGTAAATCTTCGTTTTTGTTTTTACGCAGATTTGCGCCGAGTTTCCGCGCCGGAGAGAATGGCCGGGCAATTTTTTGAAGGACGATGCCTCTGCTGTCGCCTATTTGTCCGCGTTCGTGCGGCTGATGGTGTGTTTGAACCGCAGTTTGACCGTGTCCACCAAATGGCCGAGGAATCCTTTTTTCTTTTTGGGCTGCGCGACCTGGATCCGCTCGCATTTGTGGCTGCAAACCGCGCACAGGAAAAGCGGCACGCCGCCCTTGCGCCGCATGACGTGGACGCAGGCGCTGCACATCACTTCGTAGCAGTTGGTGCATTTGTAAGTCGCGGGTGTTTGCGCGTGGCGCGGGCAGGAAAGCGCGCCGTCGGGCAAAACCACGGGCGTGAGCGCTTGCTGGCGCGGACGTTCAAACTGCGGGATGGCGACGTTGACCTCGGTGTTTTCGACGAACAATTCCACATCGCCCAATCTCATTTCCTGGCCGGGTGACAGCCACGCCTCCGTGACCGGATCGCCATTGATGAACGTGCCATTGGTTGAATCGCAATCGTGCAACAGCACGCCGTCGCTGGACACGACCAGTTCGCAATGGTTCGTGGAAACGGTGGAGTGGACGATGGGAAAATCACAATCCGGGTCGCGACCGACGCGGTTGATACCGAGACGCAATTCCAGCACCTTTTGTTCCAATCCCCTGGTTTTGATTAGAAGCCTCGCCACGATTTGTTTCCTTTCAGGAACCTAGACGCGAGGTTGCGATAAAAAGTAACGCGCGTCTAGCGGAAAACAGACCGGATTCAATCTATCGGATTTTTGGCGAACGTAAATTCCTCCACAATTTTGCCGCCGATCAAATGCTCCTGGATGATGCGTTCCAAAACTTCCGGCGTGCAATCGCGATACCACACGCCTTCGGGATAAACGACCGCAATCGGCCCGCGCACGCAGACGCGCAGGCAATTCGCCTTGGTGCGATAAATCAGCGGTTCCGCGCCGACGAGATTCAATTCCTTGAGCCGCCGTTTCAAAAATTCCCACGAGGCGAGACTCGTTTCACGCGTGCAACATTTCGGTTCCGTCGCGTCGGCGCACAGAAAAATGTGGCGCTTGAATTTTTCGAGGCCGAGCGTTTCCCCGACGGTTTGCAATTCAGTGTTCATGTCTTGATGTGAAATACGTCAGCCCGATCACGCCGGCAACGGCAATAATTGCCCCAACGAGCGAACGGATGCCAATTTTTTCCTTTTCCACTATGCGCGTCATCGGCAGCAAAACAATCGGCGTGGTCGCGACGACGGCCATCACGATGCCGGTAGGAATTTTTTCCAGCGCCCACTGCACGTATGTCACGCCGAGCGTCTGCCCGGCAAGACTGTTGCCCAGCACCCACGGCCAGATGCGCCGCCATTTTTCACGTGAGACGTGAAAAGTTTTTTCTTCAAAAATGCCGCCATGCACGTGCGCCGAATGCGACTTGGCGACAATCAAAATAATTGCCGGAATCAAAAGTCCGCCCAGCACCCGCTGATAGCCGGTCGTGCCGGGATCTGGAAATTCGCCCGCCGCGTGCGCGACAAAATACGCCTTGCGACTCAACACGGCACCGAATGCGCTGCACAATCCGGCGAAAATTGTGAACGCAATTCCAATCCATAACTGGCGCGGCAGAATTTCTGCATGGTCGCTCGGCGCGAGCGCGATGCCGGTCAAAATGATTGCGATGCAAAATAATTGAACGCCGGTCAATTTTGTGCCGAGCCAGAGCCATTCAATTAAAATGGCGAACAACGGGATGAAACATTGCGTGAGCAGGACGGCGCGGCGGCTGCCGAGGCGCGGCAGGGCTTGAAAATATCCGGTGTCGCCCAGCCCGATGCCAAAAAATCCGCTGACGACGAACAAGGGAAACGCCACTCCAGAAAGTCCGCCGCCTAAAATATGCGCCCACAACGCGAGGCAAAACGCGGCGATGGAAATTCGCCAGAAGTTCGCCTCCGCGCCGCCGATTTGTTTGGAGCTGCGGTAGCCGCAGATCGCGGAAATGGAAAACAGCAGCGCGGCTAAAAGTGCGGCGGCCATTTACAGCTTGTCGTAATATTCATCCGTCCCGGTTTCGCTGGCGCCTTCGACCTGCACGCCGTTCTCCTGGAGGATTTTGGCGATGTCCGGCGAAACCCAGCGCTTGTTTTTATTTTTGTGGGCGACGGGTTTGATGCGGTAACGGCCCTGCGTGTCGCTTTCCAAAACGCCGCGTTCCTGCATCCGCATCAGCAACGGCTTGGCCCATTCGGGATTTTTGTAGAACTTCTGCTTGCCGCTCGCCCGCCGGGCAATCTCCTTGGCGCTGACAAACTCCTCGCCCCAGGTTTTCAAAAAATAAAAAATTTCCTGCTCTTCCGAATCCATGACACTAATTTAGCAAATTTTCGCGTTGAAGTCGAATCTTAAACATCATTTCACTTCAATTTTGCCGCGATGAACTGCTCCAGTTTCACCGCGTCGGCGTTGAAGAGGCGGATTCCTTCTGCGGTTTTTTCCGTGGCCATCGCGTTTTCATTTAGCAGCCAGCGGAATTTTTTTTCGTCGAGCGGAATTTTTTCAATTTTGCTGGCGCGCGCGATTTCGGGACTCAATTTGCGCGGCAGCGGCGCCTCGGATTTTTGCAATTCGCCGAGCAGTTGCGGGCTGATGGTCAGCAAATCGCAGCCGGCGAGTTCCTGGATTTCGCCGACGTTGCGGAAGCTCGCGCCCATGACTTCAGTTTCGTGTCCGAATTTTTTGTAATACGAATAAATTTCTTTCACGGAAATCACGCCGGGGTCTTCGGCTGGTGCGAAATCTTTTTTCTCCTTCGCCTTATACCAGTCCATG
>DATAUQ010000022.1:0-6510 GCA_036268155.1 Verrucomicrobiia bacterium
GGGACTGACGCCCACGACGTTTTTCAACCCGGCAATTGCCTGGGCATCGGCCACCGTCAACGTCGGCGCGCTGCCCCAGCCGCCGCGCATTCCGCCTTGCGTGAAATTGCCGGAAAAAACCGTGATGACGCTTTCGCCCAGGCTGGAAACTTGATCCTCAACTTGTTTCGTCGCGCCACTCGTCAAGCTCACCGAGCCGATGACCGCGCCGACGCCGATGATGATGCCCAGCATCGTCAGCAGCGAACGCATTTTGTTGCGGCGCAGCGCGCGCCCAGCGATTTTTAATGTAGCTAAAATTCTCATGCGAGTTTCACCGCCTGTTGCGCTTCGCGGAGTTGTTGCAATTCTGTCTCCGCGATCAAACGGTTGGCGACTTTTTCGTCCGTGACAATTTTTCCGTCGCGCAAAATCACCATGCGTTTGGTGTAGCGCGCCACATCCAGCTCGTGCGTGACCATGATGATGGTGATGCCTTGCTCGTTCAGTTTTTGAAAAACGCCCATGACTTCGATGCTCGTCTGGCTGTCGAGATTTCCGGTCGGCTCGTCGGCGAGCAACAATGAAGGCCGGTTCACCAGCGCGCGCGCGATGGCGACGCGTTGTTGCTGGCCGCCGGAAAGCTGGTTGGGATGATGGTCGGCGCGCTGGCCGAGGCCGACGAGTTCGAGCGATTGCGTGGCGCGTTCAAATTGTTCGTGCGCGGCAATGCGTTCGCGGTTGTAAAGCATCGGCATCTCGACGTTTTCCAGCGCGGACGTGCGCGAGAGGAGGTTGAAGCCTTGAAAAACAAATCCAATTTTTTCATTGCGGATGTCCGCGAGCGCGTCGCGGTCGAGCGTGGAAATGTCAATGCCGTCCAGCCAGTAATGTCCTTCCGTCGGACGGTCGAGCGCGCCGATCATGTTCATCAATGTGGATTTGCCGGAACCGCTCGAACCCATGATGGCGACAAATTCGCCGGGCAGAATATCCAGCGAGACGCCGCGCACGGCGTGAACGTCCACTTCGCCCGTGTGATACGTCTTGTGGATTTCGTCGAGCTTGATGACGTGGTTGATTTGCACGGCCAGTTTTTCAAATTAGAATCGGCGTCCGCCGCCGCCAAACGGATTTGAAGTGGTCGCGGCCGCGCCGGTCGCAGCGATCATTCCCGTGACAACTTTGTCGCCTTCGTTCAATCCTGAAACCACTTCCGTGGAAATGCCGTCGCTGATGCCGGTCTTGATCTGGACCGCCTGCAGCTTCGCATCTTCGCCTTCGCCGGAAAGCACATAAACCATGTGAATGTTTGATCGCTCACCGCGCGCGCGCCCGCCATTGCGGCGTCCTTGGCCGCCCGTTCCGCCGCCGGCACGATTGGCAGAGTTGGTGGCTTCGGAAATTTGCGACGCTGCTGTTGCATTATTGGTTTGCACGAGAGACGTATCCGGCGGACGAAAACGCAACGCGCCGTTCGGAATGGTCAGCGCGCCTTCGCGTTGGGCGATGACGATGGAAACATTCGCCGTCATACCGGGTTTCAATTTGTAATCCGCATTCGTCACGCCGATGACGCAATCGTAAGTGACGACGTTATTGACGGTCGTCGGCGAATTCCGCACTTGTGTGACGACGCCGTGGAAATTTCGGTATGGATACGCGTCCACGGTGAAATCCACATTCTGGCCATCCACAATTCCGCCGACGTCGGCCTCGGCCACGCTCGTGTCAATTTGCATTTTCGTCAGGTCATTCGCGATTTGAAAAAGTGTCGGCGTGTTGAAACTGGACGCAACCGTCTGGCCAAGATCAATCGCGCGCGAAATCACGATGCCATCCACCGGCGACAGGATTTTGCAAAAACCCAGGTTCGCGGTCGCATTGTCCAGCGAGGCCTGTTTGATTTTCACCGTTGCTTCCGCTTCGTGCAGCGTGGCGATGGCGGTGTCGTAATCGGAGCCGGAAATCAATTTGTTCGTGAACAACTCGGCGCTGCGATTTGCCTCCGCCTGCTGCAATTCCAGATTCGCCTTCGCATTCGCGAGATCGGCGGTGGATTGTTCGACCGCCGCCTTGTAAGTGGAAGGGTCAATTTCCGCGATCACCTCGTTGGATTTCACCGTTGAGTTATAGTCCACGTTCAGCTTGCTGATGATGCCCGAGACCTGGCTGCCGACCGTCACGTTGACCACCGGATTCAAAATGCCCGTCGCAGTCACCACCTGAGTCAAATCGCCGCGTTCCACTGCTATAGTCTGATATTGCGGAGCATCATTTTTCCCGCGCTCAAAATACCAAATCCCGGCGGCAATGACCGCGCCGATGATCAGAAAAATGATGATCCATTTCCACCCGCCGCCGCTTTGTTTTGCTGCCATAAATTTAATTCAAAGAATTGTCCCCATTGAGACGCAATTGGGACTAACAAGTTACGGAAATTTCCATGGTTGTCCACGCACTTTCAGTTTGAGCCGCACGCATTGTGCTTTAGAATCACGCCGTGATTGAGAAGTTCATTCCCCAACTGGCCGCCGCGCAACCGCTCGACGACGGGCAAGTGCGCATGGCAGTTGAACAACTGGCCGACGAAAAAGTTGCGGCAAATCTCAAGGCTGATTTTCTCACCGCGCTCGCGCAAAAAGGCGAAACGCCCGGAGAAATCGCCGCGTTCGCCCGCGCGCTGCGTGATAAATCAATTTCTCCGCCGCTCGACGCCGAAACCCGTTCGCGCGAAATACTTGACGTCGTCGGCACCGGCGGCGACAGGCTCGGCACGATCAACATTTCAACGACTGCCGCGATCATTTGCGCCGCCGCCGGCGTGGCCGTCGCCAAACATGGTAACCGGGCGGTTACTTCGCAAGCGGGAAGCGCAGACGTTCTCGAAGCGCTGGGAATCAAAATCAATTTGTCGCCCGCAGAAGCCGCGCGCTCGTTGCGTGAAAAGAATTTCGCGTTTTTCTTTGCGCCAGATTACCACCCCGCTTTCAAAAACATCTCGCCCGCGCGAAAAATCTGCGCCGAGCGCGGCCAGCGGACGATTTTCAACCTGCTCGGCCCGCTGCTCAATCCCGCGCGTCCATCCGCGATGCTCATGGGCGTGCCGCGCCCAGAACTCTGCGAACCGCTCGCGCAAGTTCTGCAATCTCTCGGCGTCCGGCGCGCGATGGTCGTGAGCGGAAAAGTTTCCGGCGTCGGTTTTCTCGACGAACTTTCCACGCTCGGCGAAAATACCATCGCGGAATTTTATCAGGAACGCGGCTTCACCGTTTCAACGACGATGCCGGAACAATTTCATTTGCAACGTGCGACGCTCGCCGATCTGCTCGGCGGCGACAAAATCGCAAACGCAAAAATCGTCCGTGAAATTCTCTCCGGCACAGAACGTGGCCCGAAGCGCGACGCCGTTTTGCTCAATGCCGCCGCCGCATTATTCCTTGCTGGAAAAACGAAATCGCTGGCTGAAGGCTGGGATTTGGCCGTTGAAACAATTGACGGCGGCAAGGCGAAGGCAAAACTTGGGGAACTGGCGCTTTGATTCAGCGCGGCGTGTTTTTTATGGCCTCGATGTCGGCCTGTTCCGCAGCTTCCATCTGCGCGTAATGCAATCCAAGATTGTGCTGCGCAGTTTTGTCGCCTTGGCGCGCGGCGCGGATGAACCACTTCATGGCCTCCACCCTGTTTTGCTCGACGCCGCGTCCGGTTTGATAACACAAACCAAGATTACATTGCGCAGGGGCGCATTCCTGTTCCGCCGCCAAGCGATACCACTCGACCGCCTGCGCAAAATCCTGCGGCACGACCTGTCCGGTCTCGTAAAAAACGCCGAGATTGAATTGCGCCGCCGGATAACCGCGTTCCGCCGCTTCACGATACCATTTGAATGCCTCGGCGTAATTTTGCGGCACGCCTTGGCCCGTTTCGTAGAGCATCCCCAGATTGAATTGTGCCGCCGGATCGTCCTGTTCCGCCGCTTCGCGCAACCACCGCGCCGCCTCGGAATATTCCTGCGGCACACCCGCGCCGGTCATGTAGCAGACGCCGAGATAACATTGCGCGACCGGATCATTTTGCTCCGCCGATTTGCGGAACCATTTCACCGCCTCGTTGTAATCCTGCGCGACGCCCTGGCCGTTTTGAAAACAGACGCCGAGATAGCATTGCGCCTGCGCGTCGCCCTCGATGGCGGCGGCGCGCATTTCTTCAAAAGTATCCCATGTGCGGCGGCTCGACATTTTAAAAAACAAATCCACTGAAACCAGCCATGACACAAGGATAATTTCCCGCCCGCGTAAATTCAAGTCGCGAATTAACCGCGCAATTTGGCGGGGCGAGCGTCCCCGCGAGCCGAGTTGCTATCTGCAAAAGCGGCTTGCCAGTAGTTTCGCCCTACTGTTTTCACTTCCGCCGGACAAAATTGCCTGCTACAAAATCTTCATGGCAACCCAGTTAAAAATCGGCTTTCTCGGCGCGGGCAAAATGGCCACGGCCTTGGCGAAAGGCTTTGTCCGCGCGGAAATTGTTTTTCCAAAAGAAATCATCGCCAGCGCGCGCAGTGCCGTGAACCGAAATTTTTTCGCCAAGGAAACCGGCGCAAAAACTATCGCGTCAAATTCTGACGTTTTGAAATTTGCGAACGTAATTATCCTCGGCGTAAAACCGATCCAAGTCGCCGAAGTCCTCGCCGAGCAGCGCGGCAATTTCACGAAGCAGCATTTGTTAATTTCCATTGCCGCTGGCGTGACAATTTCAAAATTGGAAAATCTTTTGCCAGCCAACGCGCGCGTCATCCGCATCATGCCCAACACGCCCGCGCTCGTAAGCGAAGCCGCTTCCGCATTTGCGCTGGGCAAATCTGCGACGGCTGCTGACGGCGAACTGGCGAAAAAGCTTTTGTCCGCCGTCGGCGTCGCAATCCAAGTGAAAGAAAATCTGCTCGATGCCGTGACCGGCTTGAGCGGCAGCGGCCCGGCTTACGTTTATCAATTCATCGAGGCGTTGAGCGACGGCGGAGTCGCCGCCGGATTGCCGCGCGACATCGCGACGAAGCTCGCCGCGCAGACCGTTCTCGGCGCAGCCAAGATGGTTTTAGAAACCGGCCAGCATCCCGGCGCGCTCAAAGATCAAGTCACCAGCCCCGGCGGCACGACGATTGAAGGCCTGCACGCATTGGAAAAAGGCAAGCTCCACGCCACCGTGATCAGCGCCGTTCGCGCCGCAACGGAGAAATCAAAGAAGCTAGGGCAAAGCTGAAATGAAAAATCAAATTTCGTGTGCAAACAATTCGGCTACGCTTGAAGATCGCTTTGTTGCATTCATTGACATACTGGGTTTCCGTGATCTTGTGCAAAGAATGACTTCTGGGGAATTGGAATTGTTCAAAACCGTCAAGACAGCGCTTGAATCAATTCTTGAGAATGAAGCACGCAATTACGATCCATATACACGAATAAGCCACACCCGACAGATGACAGCTTTTTCTGACTGCATTGTAATTTCAGACCTTGCAGATCAATTTTCTGGCGTTTTATTCGCAGCGCGGGATTTATACATTCGCTTACTTCTCGGTGGTATCCTTTGCAGAGGAGCAATTGCTCGTGGTCTTACTTATCATTCTGGTCGTGTAGTTTTCGGGGAAGGACTTATTCGTGCGTATGAACTCGAATCACAAGCCGCCATTTACCCAAGAATCATCGTTACAGACGAAGTGCAGAAAAGGCTTGCAGAAAGCGACGCTGCCTCGCCGCTGAATATAAAATTTTCTCCGATACTGGCTCGCGATCACGACGGTCTCTGGTTTATCGATCCTTTTGCCCATCCCAGAACTTGGACAGCATATCGTCCTGATGAAAACCCTGAAGAAGTAAAATCGCAAGCCTTTAACACGGTTCGAAAACGAATTGTTGATGGCTACACACGAGCACAGCAAAAAATTCCATTAAATTTAGGCCAAATTGCAAAGCACAGATGGTTGGCTCAACGATTCAATACAACTTTGAGCGCCGAACGAAGAACCGAACCAACTCAAATTGAAGTGTGAGATGACTCGCATGACAGGTATTATGCCCGCAACATTTCCCGCACATCCACCGCGTCCATTCCCGCTGAACGAATCGCCTGCATTCCCAAATCCGTGTCTTCGTAAGCGCGGCAGAATTTTGGTTCGACGCCAATGAGCCGCGCCGCTTCAAGAAAAATGTCCGGCGCGGGTTTTTGGTTCACCACCATTTCGCTCGTCACGACGGCATTAAACAAATGGCGGATCTTCAGATGTTCCAATACTTGCACGATGATTTTCTGCGTGCCGCCGGACGCAACAGCCATCGGGATTTTTCCAAAATTTTCCTTCGCAATTTTCACGACGGCATGGATCGGCTCGACTTGCGAAAGTGTCAGCAGATAAGTTTCCTCTTTTTCATGCGCGACGGCGATGTGGTCGAGCGAACGGCCTTGTTCCTCCGCGAGCAGTTTCAAAATGTCGCGCGACGGCACGCCGCCGTAGGCATAAAAACGATCCTGCGGAAAATG
>DATAUQ010000023.1:0-7776 GCA_036268155.1 Verrucomicrobiia bacterium
ACGCCGACGGCATCCTTCAGCGGATACGTTTTTTTCGCATCCACAACTTCGAGCGCTTTTTTGAATCGTTTGCTTGGCATTTTACTTTGTGCGGTTCATGCGAGCTTTCGGCTCTCCCGCGATTGTGTTTTTAATTTAACCAACAACTTCAATTCCCATGCTGCGCGCCGTTCCTGAAATGACGCGGAACGCGGCTTCTTCGTTCGTCGTGTTCATGTCCTTGGACTTCATCTTGATGATGTCCAAAACCTGTTTGCGAGTCACCTTGCCGACCTTGTCCTTGTTCGGCACTTTCGAGCCGGCGGTGATGCCTGCGGCTTTTTTCAAAAGAATCGAAGCCGGCGGCGACTTGGTGATGAACGTAAATGACTTGTCCTGATAAACTGTGATGACGACTGGAATCACGAGTCCCGCGTCATTTTTTGTCGCCGCGTTAAATTCTTTGCAGAATGCCATGATGTTGACGCCGTGCTGGCCGAGCGACGGGCCGACGGGCGGCGCGGGATTCGCCTGACCGGCGGCAATCTGCAACTTGATATATCCTGTAATCTTCTTTGCCATAAAAATTCTTAAGCTTTTTCAATCTGCCAGTATTCCAGTTCAACCGGTGTATTGCGTCCGAAAATATTCACGGTCACTTTCAGCTTGCCGCGATCCGGGTCAATCTCCTCGATCACGCCGCTGAAATTCAGGAACGGCCCGTTGTTGATCTTGATCGTCTCGCCAACTTCAAAATTGACCTTCGGTTTTTCCGTTTCTTCCGACGCGGAAATCTGCACTTTGATCGCCTCGACTTCTTCCGTCGGCGTCGGCACCGGCGGTTCGCCGCCAACAAATCCGATCACGCCCTGCGTTTCCTTGATGAAATACCACGGCTCTTCGATGATGCGGTTGTTCTCATCGAGCAACACCATGTCCACGAAAACGTAACCCGGCCACAGCTTGCGGCTGGACACGGTCTTCTTCTGATTGCGCACCTCGACGACCTTCTCGATCGGCACGAGGACTTCCTTGACGTAATCCTGCATCTCGTCGGTCTTGACGCGTTTTTCGATGCTGTCCTTGACCTTGTTTTCCTGGCCGGACAACGTCTGGATGATGAACCATTGATTGCGCATGATCAGAGCTTGATAAAAATCAGGTTCATAAAGAAATCCACCGCCACGGTGAACGCACCGAGCAGGCCGATGGAAACAATGACGAGCGCGGTCGAACCTTTCAATTCTTCCCACGTCGGCCACGAGCATTTTCTTAATTCCTCGCGCGTCTCTTGAAAATAAATCGCCAGACTGCGGATTTGTCCTTGCCACCATAGGAGGCCGAACAGCGCCCCGACGACGACCACCCAGATCAAAATTTTCGTTAAATCGTTCACAATTTTCTCTAACTTGCCGGGCCGCAGCCCAGCGCATTTTCCTTCACTCTCGCTATCTGGCGGAGAGGGAGGGATTCGAACCCCCGTTGAGCTTTCGCCCAAAGCGGTTTTCAAGACCGCCGCAATAGACCACTCTGCCACCTCTCCGTTCGCAGACTGGCACGGCAGGAGGGACTTGAACCCACAACCAACGGTTTTGGAGACCGCTACTCTACCAATTGAGCTACTGCCGTATCCGCCCAATCTTCGGACAAAAAGGGAGACGGAGAAAATTGAATCTCCGCCTCCCGGATTAAACAGGCATTACGAGATGACGTCCGACACGCGACCGGCACCGATGGTGCGGCCACCTTCGCGGATTGCGAAGCGCTGGCCCTTTTCCATCGCGACCGGCTTCTGCATTTCAATGTCAACCGCGACGTTGTCACCCGGCATGACCATTTCAACGCCCGTCGGCAGTGTCAGCGTGCCCGTCACGTCCGAGGTGCGGAAATAAAACTGCGGACGGTAATTCGTGAAGAACGGCGTGTGACGGCCACCTTCATCTTTGGAAAGAACGTAAACTTCCGCCTTGAACTTCGTGTGCGGCTTGATGGAACCGGGCTTGGCCAGAACCATGCCGCGTTCCACATCATCCTTCTTCGTGCCGCGCAGCAATACGCCGACGTTGTCGCCCGCGCTCGCCGAATCCAAAAGTTTACGGAACATTTCGATGTCCGTCGCCGTGGTTTTGGCCGTGTCTTTCAAGCCGACGATTTCGACTTCTTCCATTTTCTTGAGCACGCCGCGTTCGACACGACCGGTCACGACCGTTCCGCGACCTTCAATGTTAAAGACATCTTCAACGCACATCAAAAATGGCTTGTCCACTTCGCGGGGCGGGAGCGGAATAAAGCTGTCAACCGCGTCCAACAATTCTTGAATGGCTTTTTCGCCTTCGGGCTTGTTTTCCATGGCAGCCGTCGCGCTGCCACGGATGATTGGCGTCTTGTCGCCGGGAAATTGATATTTCGTGAGCAGGTCGCGGATTTCCATCTCGACGAGGTCGAGCAATTCCTTGTCGTCCACGAGGTCAACCTTGTTCAGGAAAACCACGATGGCCGGAACACCAACCTGGCGTGCGAGCAAAATATGTTCGCGCGTCTGCGGCATCGGGCCGTCCGCCGCGCTGACGACGAGAATCGCGCCGTCCATCTGCGCCGCTCCGGTGATCATGTTCTTCACATAATCCGCGTGGCCGGGGCAGTCAACGTGGGCGTAATGGCGCGTCGCACTTTCGTATTCGACGTGCGAGACGGCGATGGTGACGGTCTTCGTGTCGTCGCGCACCGTGCCGCCCTTGGTGATGTCCGCATAAGAGATCGGCTGGGCCAGACCTTTTTTGCTTTGGGTGTGGACAATTGCCGCGGTCAAAGTGGATTTGCCATGGTCAACGTGACCAATCGTGCCGACATTGACATGCGGTTTCGTTCTTTGAAATTGCTCTTTAGCCATTTTATTCTCCTGCGTTAATGTTTCGTTCGTTGTCCGTTGCGTTTTTAATGGAGCCCATGATCAGGATTGAACTGATGACCTCGTCCTTACCAAGGACGTGCTCTACCAACTGAGCTACATGGGCACACTCGAATCATAGTCCAGCCTGGCAGCAATGTGCAAAACGACAAAAAACCAATCCCCTCATTCATTTTCTCTCGAAAATTCGAGGGGCAATCGGCTATTTTGACTTTTTACTGACTTGCTACGCCAAACAAATTATTAGACGACGACTTTCTTGTCAACACACAATTTATTTTTTTATTGGACGCCCAAACAAGACCTTCCACCCCTCGCAACTCACGCCCGCGGATGCGCCGCGTCATAAGCCTTCTTCAACCGCTCCGTCGTGACGTGCGTATAAACCTGCGTCGTGACGAGATGCGCGTGGCCGAGCAATTCCTGCACGCTCCGCAAATCCGCGCCTGCGTCCAGCAAATGCGTCGCGTAACTGTGCCGCAATTTGTGCGGCGTCAAACCCGGATCAAGCCCGGCGATGGAGAGAAATTGTTTCAACCGCCGCGCTATTGAACCAGACCGGACCGGCGCGGGCTTTTTCGTGTCCGCAAAAAAAACCGGCGACGCCCCGCCCGGCGGTTGCTTGAACGCGTTCCAATAATCCTGGATCGCCATCAACGCCGGTTTGCCGATCGGCACCAGCCGCTCCTTTTTACCCTTGCCGCGCACGCGCACAATCTGTTCGCTCCAGTCAACATCGTCCACGCGCAGACCGCACAGCTCGCTCACACGCAGGCCGCAAGAATAAATCGTTTCAAGCACCGCGACATCGCGTAACGCCGCGATTTGGGAAATTGGCCGGCCAGCTTTTTTTGTTTTCTGAATTTTCAAAAGCTCGAACGGCGCAACGAGCAACGCTTCCATTTGCTGCTTCGTCAAAAATTTCGGCAGCCGCTTTTCCAGTTTCGGCAGCGACAAATTTTTGATCGGCGAACTTTCAACCGCGCCATGACGAATCAAAAATTTGTAAAATGTTCGCAACGCAGAAAATCTTAATTGCACCGCCGCACGACTCAAATTATTCCGGCCAAGAAATCTTACAAAACTGCGAAAATCGTCGCGTGATAATTTTTCCCATGCGATGCCTGTCGCCGACTTTGGACTTTGGACATCAGACTTTAGACTTTCCAAATGCCAACGCGAAAATTCCGTCAGCGCCTGCTTGTAATTCCGCTGCGTATAAACCGACGCGCCGCGATCCACCGCCAGATGCGCGAGAAATTTCTGAATCCATTTATCCGTTGGCGATTCATTTGCCATACTTCAAATAAAACTCATTTTGGAACAACTCGCTCGGATCATATTTCCGCTTCAATTCAAAAAACTTTTTTGCCTGTGGATATGCCTCAAAAAATTGTTCCGGTGTCGCGTGCAAACGATAAGGTAAATAATATTTGCCTTCGTGCCGCAAAACAGCCGCGACCATTTCCTGCGTCATCTTGGACATTTGCGCTTCGCCCGCCGCATCGCGCGTCTGACTGAACAGCATGACGAGCGACAGCATATTTTTATCCGCGTAACGCAAAAACGTGTCGGTGTCTTTATTGACATCGCGCACAGTGACGTTCAGCAAATCGCCGTGATTAGCCGGAACAATTTTCCGCAATTCCTCCAGAAACGGCTCAAATTCTTTTGGCGACACAAAATATTCCACTAAAATGTCCGTCGTCTTTTGGCTGTGATCTTGAAACATCGTCGCCGGATCGAATAAAATTTCATTGCGTTGGAAAAAATTTCCCGACAAATACGAATCGAACATCGTCTCCGCCTGCCAACGTAAATCCTTTCCGTAATCGCTGTCCGCGCTGCCGCGAAAAACGATTCGCTTGAGTTCAAAATACTTTGCTTCGCCCAGTGAACTTACTAAAAAATTTGTCGCCGTTGTCCGATGAAAAATGTTGAGCGTTCCATCCTTCAAAAAATTATTTGGCGTGATGTTCAATCTTCCATAAACCATCGCCACGTCATTTGTGTCCGCCGTTTTTTGGGCAAAAACTTTCGTGTAATCGCTTGTCGGAATTATCAACCGTTCGATTTTATATTTTTCATTCGGCACGACGTGCAAATCCACGTCCAAAATGATTCCGAACAATCCGTAGCCGCCGAGCGCGAGCGAAAATAATTCGGAATTATCCGTGCGGCTGCAATTGACGATTTTGCCGTTGGCGAGCATCAAGCGAAATGATTGCACCGTGCAGGCAATCGGCGCGTGATTGAATTGCCAGCCGTGACAATTGACGCTGATCGAACCGCCGACGGAAAAATCGTCATTCGATTGCATCACCTCGACCGAAAGTCCCCGCTTGTTCAAAAATTCCAGCACGTCGCTCCAGCGCGCGCCGGCCTGGACGTGCAAAATCAGGTTCGTCGCGTCCAGTTCCATGCGACTGAACGGCAGCATGTCAATCACGATGCCGCCCGGATAAATCGTGTGCCCGCCCATGCTGTGCCGCGCGCCCGCGATGGAAATTTTTAGGTGATTCGCGCGGGCGTATTCGAGCAAATCGGCAAATTGTTTTTCAGCGGCGGTTTCGTCGTCGGGAATTTTCCAAATTTTCGCGACGTTGGTTTCGTCAAGGCGGCTCGCGTCATTGGCCATGCCGTTCGGAATCGGAAGAATTTCATTACGATCGTTCCAATAAGCCCGCGCGAGATGAAAAATTAGGTGCGCCACCAAAATGAACAGCAAAATTAAAAAAGCGGCGAAGCCAAGAAAAATTCGTTTCCAAAATTTTCTTTTCACGCGATTCAATTTTTACTCACGCGGCGGAAAATCAAAGGTGATTTTTCCTTTCGCGTCCATCACGAGATATGCTGGAAACGGTTTGCCCGCTTTGGAAATGAATTTGTCAAGCAGATCGCTTTTGCCGTCGGCGAGAATTTTCTGCGCCTGCGCGAGTTCAATCGGCTGTTCTAAAATCGTTTTGCCGATCTTGAATTTGCACGACTTTGCGTCGCGTTGGGAATTTTCGCAAAGATAACCTTGGTCCGTGTCGAAAATTTTCCCGCCGCACTTCGGACATTTGCCGATCGGCTCTTTGCCGGTGAAATCAATCTTTGGCATCGGCTCGCGCGGCGTTCCGTCCTTCGCCTTGCCCACCTTGGGTTCGCGCGGCGCAAACTCGAACGCCGTCCCGCCGTCCTTGATCACGAGAAACGCCTTGAACGCGCGGTTGTTTTTCTTGGAAATAAATTTTGTGAGCAAATCCGTCTTGCTCGTCTCCAGCATTTTTTTCACCTGCGCCGCCTCGATTGGCTGCTGCAAAATAATTTTGCCCGTCTTGAACGTGCAGGTCTTGTCCGGGCCGGTCGCCTTCTCGCACATATAATTCATGCCCGCGTCATAGACATTTGCGCCGCACTTCGGACATTTGCCGAGCGGTTCTTTGCCGGTGAAATCAATCGGCGCGGAATCTGCGCCGTCCGCATTTTTGTCGTTGCCGAAATCAAACTCCGGCTTGAACTCCGCGCCCATTTTAATAATGGCGGCGAACGGAAATCCCTGCTTGCTGCGAAAGCCTTGCAGCGGACCGACCGTGCCTTTGCTGATCAATTCTTCGACTTCGGAAATTTCCAACTGCCGACTCGCCACAATTTTCCACAGGCTGAAATCGCATTTCTGGCACTGGAATTTTTTATAATTCTCCAGAATCTCGCCGCCGCATTTCGGGCACGGCACGTTGAGCTTGCCGTAATCGCCGGGCACGGTGTCGCTCTCGTGGCTCTTGGCCTTCGCCACGATGTCGCGCGTCGCGTCGGCGATTTCCTTCATGAACTCGTCGCGCTTCATCTTGCCGCGCGCCATGAGATTTAATTTAAATTCCCATTCGCCTGTCAATTCCGGCGAGCAGAGCTGCGGAATTTCCAAACCGCGCAACAGCGTGATGATGGAAAATGCCTTCGCCGTCGGCTGCAATTCGCGGCCGTTGCGCACGACATATTTTTCCCAGATCAAACCTTCGATGATAGTCGCGCGTGTCGCAGGCGTGCCGAGACCTTTATCCGACATCGCCTCGCGCAGTTCTTCGTCGTCAATCAATTTGCCCGCGCCTTCCATCGCGCCGAGCAACGTCGCTTCCGAATAGCGTGCTGGCGGCTTGGTGACGTTCGCCTCGACTTCAATCTTCTCGGTCTTGACCGTTTCGCCCGGCTTCACCGGCACGAGGCTGGGTGTGTCGTCGGACTCCGCCGCTTCCTTGCCATAGACTGCGAGCCAGCCGGCGTTCACCATCACTTTGCCTTCGCTCTTGAACGGCTCGCTCTCGACGCGCGTGATGCGCGTGGTGACGAGAAATTCCGCCGCCGGATAAAAAATCGCCAGAAACCGTTTCGTGACGAGGTCGTAAAGTTTCTGCTCCGGCTCACTCAACGCTTTCGGCGCGATGAGCGTGGGAATGATCGCAAAGTGATCCGAGACTTTTGCATTGTTAAAGATGCGTTTGTTCGGACGCACCCAGCCGTTCTTCAAAATCGTTTCCGCCGGTGTGCGATAATTCGTTTCCGCCAGCATTCCCAGCGTCGTCTTGACCGTTTCCAGATAATCTTCCGGCAACGCGCGCGAATCTGTTCTCGGATACGTCAGCACTTTATGTTTTTCGTAAAGCGCCTGCGCCAGGCCGAGCGTATTTTTCGCGCTGAAACCGAAACGTCCGTTCGCCTCGCGCTGCAACGTCGTCAAGTCATAAAGCGCTGGCGACATTGAAGTCGTTGGCTTGCTTTCTTCCGTGACGATGCCCGGCTTGCCGAGACACTTTACTTTGATGGCGTCGGCAATTTCTTTATTCCAAATTCGGATGGCTTGACGATGTTCGACATCAGGTGTGGCTTGATTTTCCGTCAAATGATCCGAA
>DATAUQ010000024.1:0-4301 GCA_036268155.1 Verrucomicrobiia bacterium
TGGCACGGGCAAGGTGGCGATCCCGGAAATTTTGAATCTTCTGGAAAAGTCAAAGATCAAGAAAATGATCATGGTCGAACTGGATTGGAGCGGCGCGAATCCGCCGATGACGCCAATCGAAACGGCTCAAATCGCCAAGACTTATCTTGAAAAACAGGGCTACACGTTTCGATCCTAAAGGAAGCAAATGACTGACTATTCAAGTTTTCAACTTCAGGACAAGATTGCGATTGTGACCGGTCCGTCCCAGGGAATTGGCCGCGCCATCGCCATCGGGCTGGCTCAAGCCGGCGCGCATTTGGTGCTGGCCGGACGACCGAATAATCAGGACGCCATCAAATTGGTCGCGGCTGAAATTGAGAAACTAGGACGCAAAACGCTGGTTGTCCCCACGGACGTTTCCGACGTGGCGCAAATCCAAGCGATGGTTGATAAAGCCAAGGCCACCTTTGGTCGCATTGACGTGCTGGTCAACAACGCAAGCTGGACTTGCACCGGCCCGGCATTGGACACCACCGAAAAAGATTACGACGGCACGATGGATACCAACGTGAAGAGCGTTTTCTTCGCGTGCCAGGCAGCGGCAAAAGTCATGATTCCGCAAGGCGGTGGACGCATCATCAACATCGGTTCAAATTTCGCGATCACCGCCTTCAAGACGCGCGCGGTTTACGCGGCCGCCAAGGCTGCCGTGCATCAGTTGTCCCGCGCGCTTTCTCTGGAATGGGCCAAGCATGGCGTCGTCGTGAACGTCGTTGCGCCGTGCATCACCGAAACCATTTCGCGCAAACCGATTTTGGAAAAACCCGGTTACAAGGAATGGGCGACCAGCGAGAAGCTGGCGAGCGGGCGCTGGAATCAGCCTGAAGACCTCGTCGGCGCGGTGCTTTTTCTGGCGTCGCCGCAATTGTCAGCGCAGGTCATCGGCCATGTGCTGATGGTGGACGGCGGCTGGACGATTCATTGAACCAACAACATTGAAAATTTTATGAAACTAAAAGGCAAAGTGGCGCTCATCACCGGCGCAAGCCGAGGAATCGGCCGGGGCATCGCGGAAATCTTCGCCGAAGAAGGCGCGAGCATCGCGGTGAATTATGTCTCGAACGCAAAAGCTGCCGAGGACGTCGCCGCGTATGTAAAAGGCAAAGGCCAGCGCGCCATCACCGTGAAGGCGGACACCGCGAAGCGCAGCGAAGTTGAGCCGATGCTTGACAAGGTTTGGAAGGAACTTGGGCCGGTGGACATCTTGGTCAACAACGCCGGCATCGAAACCATCGTGCCGTTCCTGGAATTGACTGACGAACAATGGACGCGGCTCGTGGACGTGAATCTGCGCGGACCTTGGTTGTGTTCGCAGGTTTTCTGTCGCCGCGCCGTCGCGGAGAAACGCAAAGGCGTCATTCTTAATATCGGTTCGGTGCAGGCGGCGAAGGTTTTGCCCGGGCGCACACATTACGCGCCGACCAAACTCGGCCTCGAAGCGCTCACGCGAAATATGTCCGTTGAAATGATGCCGCACGGCATTCGCGTGAATTGTTTGCATCCGGGTCTCATCGAAACCGACATGACCGCGTGGGTGATGAAGAGTCCTGAAATTCTCCCTCAAGTGTTGGCGCAGATTTCAATGGGCCGCGCCGGTCACATTCGCGAGATGGGCACGGCGGCCGCGTTCTTTTGTTCGGACGAATCGTCTTATGTGACCGGCCAAAGTCTCCATGCCGAAGGCGGCTGGATCGGCAAGTAATGACCGTTAGGCGGCGAAACTCGACACTCTCTGTATTGTCCAAATTGGCATGAGCAACAATTTCAAAGCCACAAAAGGGTTCACCCTAATCGAGCTGTTGTTGGTCATTGCCATCATCGCCATTCTGGCGGCGTTGCTATTGCCGGTTTTAGGCGCGGCCAAACGCAAAGCCCAACGAACCGCTTGCCTGAATAATTTGCGACAAATCAGTTTGGGTGTGCGCATATATTCCGATGATTCAAATGACGCTTCGCCTTCTCCCGGGTTGGCTGCTGCCTCGACCAATTTTGTTTCTCTTTATTCAGGCTACAAACAGTTGATGAAAAATTACGTCGGTGTGAACGGCGCGTCTTCATCGCAGGATAAATTGTTTGCCTGTCCTGCGGACGCGTTTTATCCGAACTATGTTTTGACTAACGCTTGGCCGTTGTATTACGTGCGAAAGAGTTTGCATGAGGAATCCATTTTGGATTTTTCGAGCTATTCATTCAACGGCGGCGATAATGTCACTCCGATTGCCACAAATTCTACAATCAGATTTCCAGGCATCACCGGCCTCAAATTAAGCGCAATCAAACATCCGACCAGAACGGCGTTGGTTGTGGAGGCTTCGGCGATTGGCCCATGGTCGTGGCATGACCCGTCGCCGGACGCAATTTTTAACAACGCGAAAAGTGTCGTGAATTTTGTGGATGGCCATGTCAGTTATATCAAAATTTATTGGAATACCGGACATGGGATGGCGTGTTATTACAACCCGCCTGAAAGTTACGATTATCAATGGAGCGGAGATTGATTATGCAAAACCACAACCAGCCGCCTAACAAGTGTCGTTATGGACTGCCTGTAATATGAAGCCCCGCCGCACCTCCGACGAAATGCACGATCAAGATCATCTCTTTCGCCAGGGAATCCTGAAGCTTCTGGCGATCAAGGATTCCGACATCCGTATTCTCACGCTCGAGCAGAGCCGCACGGCGGTGGACAAGGGAATTCACGCGGGCGGCGCGCTCTCCGCAACGATCCCGTTGGTGACACTTTATTACGGTGGCTTCATTGACGTGGATGTCGAGCAACCGACGCGGCGTGGTCAGGATATGTTCGTTCTCAGCAAAGGCCACGCGGTCGCGGCGCTGGCATCCATCTTTGCGGAGCTTGGTTATTTTGATCCGGCGATTCTGAAAAATTCCCGCTCTTACGAAAGCATTTTGAACGGCCATCCCGGCCCGGTTTTGCCCGGCGTGCATATTCCGACCGGGCCGCTCGGTCAAGGTCTTGGTGTTGCGCAAGGCTTCGCGCTCGTCGGCAAAGGCAGTCCGCGCTTCGACACCTATTGCCTCGCGGGTGATGGCGAAATGCAGGAAGGAATCATCTGGGAATCGGTGATGTTCGCCGCGCACAAGCGGCTGGATAATTTCTGCGTGCTCGTGGACAAGAACAACGGGCAACTCGACATCGCCGACCGGTTGATTTTTCCCTTGCCCGATTTGGAAGCGGTTTTCCAGTCCTTTGGCTGGCGGACGCAGAGCGTGGACTCGACGCAATACGATTCGGTTCACGCCGCGTTGCACGATTTCAAATACGGCCCGCGCAACGGCAAACCCACCGCCATCATTTGCAACACGTCGAAGGGCAACGGCGGTTTCTCCAGCTTTTTCAACAAGCACAAAGTGGAAGTGCCGGAAAAAATGCTCGATCAGGAATTGGCCTTGCAAAAAGAGCAGCGCGATGCGCGCATCGCTGAGTTCACGGAATTTTGCTCGCGCCTGAACGCAACGCCCGAACGTGAACAGCTCATCGCCACAGCAGAGCGAATGCGAATTCACGTTGCTCAAGACGCATCGGGAATTTCTGGCGTCACTTCGATTGTTGGGCCGGTGCGAACCAAACGCGCGCCACAGTGGGAAAAACAAATCCGCTACAAGGCGGCAGAATTGCCGCGCATTGATAAATCAAAAGCTTACGCGGCCAGCGAGATTATCACCGCCGCGATGAAAGTTTTTGCGACCGATTCGCGCGTCGTTTCAGTGGATGCCGACCTTGCCTCCACCAGCGGCCTGGAAGCCGGCATCGCTGCCGTGGCGCAGAATCGCGCGCTCAATGTCGGCGTTGCCGAAGCCAACATGATGCTGATTGGCGAGGCTTACGCCGCGATGGGTTTCAACGCGTGGGTCAGCACGTTTTGTCCGTTTTTCGATTGGAAAGTTTTGCGCCGCATCGCGGTGGATCATCAGGAACGGCTCGAAGCGATTGCGGATTCCAAGGGCTGGTTGAGCGAAGGACACGGTCTGGACCTGACGTTTCTTGCAACGGGGGCAAATCTTGAAACGCGCACCAACGGCGCGACCCACATGGGCAACGACGACATCACGGTCTTCGACGGCATCGCTCATCTGAAAATCATTGACGTATCGTGCGCGCAGCAATTGCTCGGCATCATGGAATGGATTATGGCGGGCAATCGCGGGTTGCTTTATGTGCGATTGATGCGCGCTCCGTCTGGAGTCATTTACGACGCAGGCTATAAGTTTGAATTCGGAAAAGGCCATGCGCTTCG